>CANRGQ010000043.1 GCA_947630195.1 uncultured Bacilli bacterium | reverse complement strand
TTATACTATAATCAATTTTGACTTTAAGGATAATGATATTGTTAGTGATAAATTAATAAAAGTATATAAAAGTTATATTTTCTCCATTGATGAAAAAAGTGAAGAAGATATAAAAAGAGTTGAAGAATTAGATTATGTTTTAGCAAGTTACATTAAAGATTATCTATTTAGAAGTACTCTTCAAAAAGAAATTATGACTGTTAAAGTTAAAAAAGATAATAATGTCTTAAAGAATTTAGTGGATATTATTATTAAAATATTTACGAGTTATGAAGAATATACAACAAGAAAAATTTATATAAGTAAATGGATTTAAAAAATACCCTTAATTGGGTATTTTTTTGCGTTTTATTTTTAAAATAAGTAAGAATAAGAAGAATAGAATAAAGAAGATAAATAAAATTAAAGGATAAGTATAAAAGATGGTTATGATAATACGATAATTACTACCACAAATAACTATTCCTAAAAAGATGGTTAAAAGAATAATTAAAGGATAAGTTATTTTATGATAAGTTTTAGGTAAGTCTTCTTTGATATTGGTAATTAAAACCGCTAATGTTATAAACATATTATAATACCAAATAAAAGTGGAAATATTTTCAATGTTTTCAATAAAGTCTAATATTTTAATTTGTTTTAAGACAGCATATTCTGGAAAACTATAAATTTTGATTAGAGGTTCTCCTAAACAAAGAATAGTATAAAGAATAATACCTAAAAGAAATAAACAAGAGGTTAAATAAACTTTTAGTTCATATTTAAAATCATTGTTATGAAAATTTAGAGTAATAATATGAGGAATACTGGAAATTGAAGCAAATATTAAAGAAGAAGTAAGAATATCTAATCTAGGTGTAGAAAGTACAGGGGTTAAATTAGAAACATTAACATATTTAGAAAGAAGTAAAATATAGACAATAATAATCGTAATACTGATAACAAAACTAAAATTACTTAAAGTTTCTAAAACTCTTTTTTCTTTACTAGCAAGGTATATTGCTAAAAGTAAAAATGGAATAATAACGATAATTTTGGGAGTATAAAGTAAATAGAAAGAATTAACAAACATCGGAAGTAAGATTAAAATTAAAGTAATTAAATAAATATTAAAGATAAAGAAAATAGCTTTAAATAACTTATATGTAAAAGTATTTTTAGACTCATTTAAATAAGTTTTAAGTTTACTATAAATATAGATAACGATAATACCTAAAAGGGAACCTAGAATTAAAGATATCCAAGCATCTTTACCAGCATATTTAAATAAAAGAAAGAAACCGATACCAAACATAGAGAAATTAGAGATAAAGTAAGTTAATTTATTTTTCATTTTCCACCTCAAAGATAAATCCTTTCGTATTTATTTTTAAATCGACATTAACTTTTACATCACTAGTGGTCCATAATTCTTTGTTTTTTTCGCGATATTTTTTAAAGTAAATATCTTGAAGTCCTAAAATATCGGTTTTATTACTTTGCAGAATTTTAAGAAAATTATAAACATCATCTTCTATAATATCCTCAAATTCTTTATTTAAAGTTGCATAACTTTTTTCATCCTTTAAATTGAAGTTCGCGCTGTTATCGACTATTTTGCCATCTAATTTTAGATTTAATGTAACTACTTCATTAGTAATATCAATATCGGTATTAGAGTGGTCAATATTAATGGCGACATTTCCTTCTTTAAATTTTTTATTAAAATTAAGAGCATAGACATCTTTCGCTAAAAGATTATATAAAGAAGAGTTTTTAACATCAAGGGTATTTACTTTTTTAAAACCTTTAAAAAGATAGAAATTATCTAAAGATATTTGGTCCTCTTTTAGGGTAACAGAACTTAAAACAGCATCAACATCTTCACTTATAAATTTAGCTAAAGTTTCTTGAAAAGGTTCTTTAATAGCTAAATTATTGTTATATTCTTCATTGTTTAATAAATTTAAAATTAAATCACTAACGACGGGATTATTATCACTATTATGTTTTAAGATATCTGCTGGGGTAGTTTGTTTGGCCACTAAAACAAAGAATTCATCTCTAATATTGGTATCTCTAATTAAATAATCACAAATGTCATCTAAGTGATTTTGCGCGACACTTTCACTAATGATTATTAATCTTAAATGGGCAAAGTAGGGCTTTTTTCCAACTTTATAATTAGTATTAATCGCCGCTTCATTAATAGTCTTACCAGCCCCTTCTTTAGTATAACTTAACATGACAGCATTATCTTGAGTTTTAATATCATTAAGTATTTCATAAGTAAGATGAAATTCATTATCATAATAATCAATGCCTACGCCACTTATAATGGCTAAATTGTTAAGTTCAATATTGTCATAGCAACCAGCAGTTAAAAATATAACTAAAATTAAAGTAATTATCTTTTTCAATCAAATCTTCCTCTCGTTAAATTTTTATCGGTAATAAGAGTACTTCTTTGGGTATTTTTCACATCTTTTCGTTTTAAAACGGTTTTAAAGAAATATTCCTTATTAAAGGGCGCAATTGGGGCAAAATAATTCGCTTTTAAAGATTTCAAACTAATTAAATTAATAAGAAGAAGGATAAAACTTAAAAATATTCCATAGAGTCCAAAGAAGGCGGCGAAGAATAAAAATAAATAACGGTAATATCTTAAAGCATTGTTAATCTCGAGTTCCGTAAATATTAAACTGGTAATAAAAGTGAAGGAAGCTACAATTATGGCAATAGGTGATACTAATCCGGCATTAACGGCCGCATCCCCAATAATTAAAGCTCCCAAAATAGAGATAGCAGAACCAAAATTAGAAGGGAATCTTAAATCACTTTCTCTTAAAATATCACAAATAAATAAAAGCATTATGAGTTCCACAATGGATGGAAAAGGAACTCCCGAACGCTGAGTACTAAAATTAATAAGTAAACTAGAAGGAATAGTTTCTTGATTGTAATTAATGATGGCAATATATATTCCTGGAGTAGCAATGGACATAATAAAAGCAAAAAGCCTTAGAAGTTTTATAAAACCAACATTAATACTTTTAACATAATTATCACTAACAGGATTAATGAAATCCACTAAAAAGGAAGGAAGAATAATCGCAAAAGGAGAAGTATCCATCATAATAACTATTTTACCTTCTAAAAGGGCAGTGGCTACTAAATCGGGTCTTTCAGTCCTTTTTATGGTGGGAAATACCGTTTTGTTTTCACTTTCTAAATAGTTAATAATAGTCCCTTGGTCAATGACGCCATCAACATCTATTTCCTTTAATTTTTCTTTGATTATTTCCACATTTTCTAAATCCGCAATATCTTCTAAATAGTTAATCGAAACTGTATTTTTAGTAACTCTTCCCATTACTAATTCTTCCGTTTTCATCGTATGACTTTTAATTCTTCTTTTAATAAGGCCCATGTTCACTTGATAGTTTTCGATGAAGGAATCTTCTGGTCCTAAAAGGGAAGGCTCTCTTAAAGATTGGGTAAGGCCCCGGTTTAAATCACCTCTGGCTTCAACAGCAATCATTTTCTTGTCATTGATGACAACGGCAAAACCACTTGTTAAGTAATATTCTATCTCATCATATTTTTTTAAAATAACGGTATTAGGTCCTGGTATACTACTTAAAATATCACTATCTTTTTTTAAAGTTAAATTCTTTAAGATGTATTCATTTATTTTATCTGAAGAACAAACAGTTTCAATAAAAATAACATAAACACTTTTAAATAAATTAATTTTTACTTCTTTAATTTTTAAATCGGGAGTTTTCGAAAATTCTTTCTTTATTCTTTCTACAATTCTTTGCATATTTTCACCTATATATTTTTATTATGAACTCTAAAAACTGGTTTAATACACTTTTTTAATTCTTTTATTTGTGTTATATTTATATTTATGGAAATAGAAGTTGTAAAATTTGATAATTTAGGAAGAGGAATAGGTTATATAGATAATAAAATTATCTTTATTCCGAAGACTGTTCCTGGTGATATTGTTAGAGTTAAAATAATTAAAAATAAGAAAAATTTTTTAATTGGGGAATTTACCGAATTAATTAAACCTTCAAAACTTAGAGTAAAACCAATTTGTCCTTTATTTAATACTTGTGGCGGATGTGATTTAATGCACATCAGTTTAAGTGAAGCCTTAGATTATAAATTAAATAAAGTAAATGATATATTAAAAAAGAATAATATTGAGTTTACCGTTAAAAACATTATTAAAAGTAAAGATACTTTTTACAGGAATAAAATCACTTTAAAAATTAAAGATGGAAAATTGGGCTACTACAAAAGTGAAAGTCACGAAGTAGTGGAAACTAATTATTGTTATCTTGCCAGGGAAGCTATAAATGAAATAGTAAAAGATATTCCTTTATTAAATATTAAGAATGGTGAAATTACGATAAGATGTAATTTTAAAAATGAAATAATTCTGATTATAAATAGTCTAGATACTTTAGAAAATATTGATAAGTTAGTTAAAAAACATGCACTTGTTGGGGTTATTCAAAATGCTAAAACAATTTATGGGGAAGACTATTTTATGGAGAAAATTGGCGATTATCTTTTTAAAGTAAGTTATAATTCTTTCTTCCAAGTTAATAATGAAATATGTGCCGAGCTGTTTTCTTTAATTAGGGAAAATACTAAGGATAGTCAAAAGATTTTAGATTTATACTGTGGAGTAGGAACTTTGAGTATTGGTGGTGTAAACTCATCTATTTATACTTTAGGAGTGGAAATAATTCCAAATGCAATAAATGATGCCAATTTAAATAAAATAATCAATAAAAAAGAAAGTAGCGAATTTATATGCGAAGATACGAGTAATATTCTAAACAAAATAGAGGCCTCTTTTGATACCGTCATAATGGACCCACCTAGAAGTGGCGTAAGTGAAAAAGTTTTAGATAAAATAATCAGGGAAAATATTTCTAAAATTATTTATGTATCTTGTAATCCCAATACTTTAGCTAGAGACTTAAAAATTCTTTCTTCAAATTACGAAATAAAAGATATAACTTTACTTGATATGTTTCCGAATACGGAACATATTGAGAGTTTTGTTGTTTTAAAAAAGAATTAAAAAAACTATTCCCTTTTTAACGAAAAAAAATAAAAGTTTTAGTTGAAAAGGGAATTAATAATTTATATTTAAAAAATAAATAGTAAAACAAATTAAAAGAAATATCTATTATAATGGAAGAAACAAAAAAAGATATTTAAAAATTGTTACTATATTGTAAAGTCATTTTCCCAATTTATTTAATAAATTTTTAAATAATGCTATACTAATAATAGGGAAAAGTGGTTTTTATGACTATTGAGGAATGTTTCAAACAAAATAATTATGTTGAAGCTGTCTTTGACCCAATTCCATCATTTGATGGGTATTGGACTTTTTCAATTGATAATTTATTTGAAAATTCTTTAATGGAAAATAATAAATCTCTTTTTAGTAAGTTTTATGAGGAAACTTATCAAAAGCCAATGCTAAATATTTTTCATAATCCGAATATTTTAAAAGTATTACCTTTTATGGTATCTGTACCTAATGAAAATAAAATAGGAAGATGTCTAAAGTATTCGGAACAACATTTTTATTCATTTTTAATTGGGTTACTTAATCAAAATGTCGATAAATACAAAAGAACGAAAGAAGAACAAAGAAGTTTTATTGAAAGTATTATCTCGGAATATCAAAATGGCCGAGAAAGTTTAAATGAAAAAATAGAAGAGGCTTTAAAAGTAAAATGTGCAAGATTAAAAGATGTTTTAGATAATGAAGTTAATTCCGAATATTTTGATGTTGTTAGTAGTGATTTTGATTTATATGGTCATAATTTAGAATTTAAAGATTATGTAAGTGATGCTTATAACTTTTTTAAAAGTTTAGAAGAAGGTTTACCTAATTTAAAAGATTTCTTTGATCAAAAGTTAGATTATAAAAGTTTAGCTAAGTGTTTTTATCCCGATACTTTTGCGCTTTTATTTGGGAAAATTATCTATGAGTATTGTGTCTCTCATGAAAAAGAGGGAAGAATTCCTAATGCATATACTTATCTTATGTTTTATAAAAGAGCCATTGAAGAGATGATTAAAACTGATAAAAAGTATGATCCTAGAATTACTTTTATCCTTCCAAGTGGGGCTAAACTTAGAAGATATAGTCGTTGGGACTTTCAAAAAGAATATCATGCTTTAATTGATAGACATAAAGAGATTAAAGAAATAAGTTTGCCTTCTTTAAATAATGAAGAAAAAGATAAATATAAAGATATTTCCTTTATGGAAAAATATAATCATTTATTTGATGATGATGTTTCTTTGAATTGGGAACTTTTACCGGAAGGAAAAAGAATTAAGCAAGGAAATGTAGATACTAATAAAAGTAACGGTACTGATAATAAAAAGACTATAGAGGAGCGAATAAAAGAAGTAAATGAACGTATTAAAACTTTAGAATCTTCAGGTTATATTGGACTGCCAAGGAAAAGTATTAATAAAAGTTTTTCCGGTTATTATGCTTTCTTTTATCCAAATGGGGTAGTGGTTTTAGAAAAGTTTTGGGAAAGTGAAGATGAGGTTATCCCGGCAAGATACAATGCGACTTATGTTATGAATATTGATAACTTTTTAGAAATGAGTAAAACTCCGAAAATAGATTTAATGGAATATATTAAAAATAATCCTGATAATGGCGTTAAAAGAATCTATCATTCTTCTTATAATTATTGGCAAGTTAGTTTAAATGAAGCCATTAATAATCCTCATTTAGAAGATAAAATTAATATGGTTGTGGATTTTATTAAAAATATTGGAAGTGAGGGAAAAACTCATGAATAATGTGTTTATTTACAGGAAACTTTTAGACTATTTAAAAGAGGAAGAAGAGGCCGTTAAAATATTAATTAATGCCGATAATGAACTCGGACTTTTACCGACATATGATGAAGTAGTGGAATATTTAGAATATAGCTTTGAAGAAAAAACTTTAAGTGGACCACTTGTGGGAAATATTTTCTTAACGGAAGGCGACATTTTAAGTACCTTAAAGATAGTTCACGATTTAGTAAATAGTCCGGAAGGAAAGTACACTTTATTTATTAATGAAATGAATATTGGTCTTAATACTTATATAGTAGATAAAGTAAATAAAATATATGATGAATATAACTTAGATTTAAAAATAAATTTAGATTATCGTAAAAATTATAATCAGTATTTAAATAGTTTAGTAACTATTGTGGGTAGTGAAGATTTTGTCATGACGGCATCAAAAGATTTTAAAAATGCTAATCAAATTATCGTGTAAAGTTAAGTCAAAAAATGATTTAAAATTAAACTATTAATAGTTTAATTAGATATAATAAAAGAGGAGATGATATTTATGTTTGTAGGAGAGAATCCTATTCATATTAATGCGGAGAAGGGAAGTGTTGCGCCTTTAGTTTTAATGCCAGGTGATCCTTTGAGAGCAAAATATATTGCGGAGAATTTTTTAGATGATGCCATTGCGGAAGATTTTCAAATAACGAATAAAAATGTGGCTAACTTAAGAAATATGTTAGGTTATACGGGATTTTATAAAGGAGTTAGAGTTACGGTTATGGCTTCCGGTATGGGTATGCCTAGTATGGGTATTTATGCTTGGGAGTTATTCCATTATTTTGATGTGGAAAAAATAATTAGAATTGGCACATGTGGAGCGGTTAAACCAACTGTTAGAGTACCAGAATTAATCTTAGCCACCAGTGCTTATTCGGAATCTAATTTTGCGTATACATTTTCTGACTATAAAGAGCATATTACGTATCCATCTAATAGTTTAAATGAAACGATTATAGAAACAGCCGAAGAGTTAAATTATAAACTTCATATTGGAGATATTACCACGATGGATGTCTTTGGTCCTTACATTGATTATGACAGAGTTTTAAATCGGATACCGAAAGAGCTAGATATTCTAGGAGAAGAAATGGAAGCCTTTGCTTTATTCCATATTGCTTCTTACTTTAAAAAAGAAGCCTCTTGTATACTAACTGCCGTAGATTCTAAATTTAGTAATGTAGTTTTATCAGGTGAAGAAAGACAAAACAGTTTAAATGAAATGATTACTTTAGCTTTAGAATCAATTATCAAATAAAAAATATAGGTAGTTTTTTTACCTATATTTTGTTATATACATCGATTAAAGTTGTAAATATTTTATGAAGATTATCTAAATCTTCTTTTTTCTTGGCTTCACATCTTAAAGTAATATTTGGTCCAGTGTTACTGCATCTAACATAAGCCCAAGCATCTTTAAACATAACTTTTAAACCATCAATTTCTAAGTATTGCCATTTTTGTTCATCACAGTAATTTTTAATTTTTTCGATAACATTTCGTTTGATATCATCAGATGAAGCAAATTTTTCTTCAGGGGTATTAAAATATTTTGGAATAGTACTAACTAGTTCACTTAAAGTTTTATCGGTTTTAGATAGAACCTCAATTAAACGAAGAGAAGAGTACATGGCACTTTCGGTACTAAATAGTCTATCATTTAAAGAAATATGACCCACATATTGAATACCAAACGGAATATTTTCTCTTAATACTTTTTCTTGGGTATAACTAGTACCTGTCCTACATATTACTGGTGTTCCTTTAAGTCTTATAATTTCATCTTTAAAGATATCGGAACATTTAGGATCATATAAGAACTTTTTATTTTTAACTTTATCAATAATATTTCTTAAAATAATAACGGCATAGTCTTCGATTAAAACAAGGTTTCCTAATTCATCAATTATCCCAATTCTATCGCCATCACCATCAAAACCAATTCCAATGTCAGCTTTTACTTCTAAAACTTTTTCTTTTAACATAGAAAGATTTTCTTCAATAGAAGGGTCCGGATGATGACTCGGAAAATGGCCATCCGATTCTTCATTAATAATAGTTAAATCAACATTTAATTTTTCAAAAATATCTCTGGCTATCATAGTAGTTGTGCCATTCGCGGGATCTAAAACAACTTTAATTCTTTTTTTACCAAATTTTAAATGACTAATAACATAATTTATATATTCATCTTTGATATTTTTTTCTTCAAGTGTTCCTTTGCCTTTTGTAAATTTACCCTTTAGAATGTAATTTTTAAAATCTTGAATCATTTCACCCCGAGCATTAGCGTATTCATCAAAAGAGAACTTAAAGCCATTTTCATCACTTGGGTTATGACTCGCTGTAATCATTACCCCATATAAATTTTCTATGTGTCTGGCATAATAATGCATCGGAGTAGTTGTAAGTCCATAATCAATAACATGGATACCACTTTTAAGAAGTCCTTTAATTAAATTTTGATGTAAACTAGGACTGGAAAGACGATTATCATGAGAAATTACACAAGCATTTTGATTTAATTTCTCTTGTAAGTATGAACCATATCCTAAACCAATTTTATAAGCCACTTCATCATTTATCTCACTAGGTACTTTACCTCTTATATCATATTCACGAAATATATTGTCTTTCATTTTAGCCCCTTCTTTCTATTTTTAATTTTAGCATAAAATAACAAAAAATAATAGTCATTATCTAAATCCTAGTTGACTAAAGAGAATTTTTTGCATATAATTTAAAGTGTAATTTTAAAAAGCGAAGAAAAAGACACGTAAATTAAATGGTGCTTTAAGAGAATTAGTGGGTGGTGCAAACTAATAAGAGAAGTTTAATTTATATCACTTTGGAGCTGGAAATCCCGCAGAAATGCGTTATATTTAATTAAGGTGAATAAAGTTCATAAAGTAAGGTGGTACCGCGGGTAATCTCGTCCTTACGTTATGAATTTTTTTAATTTTGAGGAGGACTATATGAAAAAATTTGAAAGTTTAGATGGAAGAGAAGTATCTTTAGTAGAAGAAACCATTAGAGAAAAGTGGCTAAAAGATAACATATTAGATAAGTGTATTCAAAATAGAGAAAATAATCCTTATTGGGTATTTTATGATGGACCCGCTACCGCGAATGGGATGCCCGGACTACATCATATGTTAGCTAAATTCTTAAAAGATACTTTTTGTAAATATAAAACGATGCAAGGTTATAAGGTTTTAAGAAAAATTGGTTGGGATACCCATGGCTTACCAGTCGAAGTTCAAGTGGAAAAGAAACTTGGTTTTACCCAAAAATCCGATATTGAAAAATATGGTATTAAAGAATTTAATGAAGAATGTCGGAAAGCTGTTTGGGAAAATGAAAAAGCATTTTCAGACCTTACTAATAAAATGGGCCAATTTATCGACTTAGATAATGCTTATATTACTTATAAGAATGATTATATTGAAACGGAATGGTGGATTTTAAAGAAATTCTTTGATGAAGGACTATTCTATGAAGGAAGTAAAATTCTTCCATATTGCCCAAGATGTGGAACAGGACTTGCTTCTCATGAAGTTGCTCAAGGTTATAAAGAAGTTCCTGTTGATACCGTAATTGTGCCAATGAAGAAAAAGGGAGAAGATGTATACTTCTTAGTTTGGACGACAACTCCTTGGACTTTACTTGCGAATGTGGCTATTTGTGTTAATCCTAAAGAAGACTATGTTTTAGTTAAGAGTATGGATTATAAATTTATTATTGCTGAGGCTTTAGCTTCTAAAGTTTTAGGAGACGAA
>CANRGQ010000042.1 GCA_947630195.1 uncultured Bacilli bacterium | reverse complement strand
ATAAATAATTAATAATATAAAAGAGGTAAAAGAGTATGAAGAAAGAAATTAAAAGAATAGTTTTATATGTAGCAATACTTACATTAGTAGTTCTAAATACCCAAATCGGGGGGGGGTTATTGTAACAACCTAATATCTTTAGTATTCATACCATTTAATAACTTAAAAGATAAACTTTATAATATAAAAGAAAAATTAAATTTTAAAATAATATACATAGTTATATGTGTAGTTTTTTTAGTGACTTTATTATATTTAAATCAAACTCATGCTTATTATAATTATGAGATGGAACCAGTTCCAATATTTACTTCAAAAGTAGGCAACTTTGCTGGAGAAGGAGAAACAGTAAAAGAAGGTCCATTAAGTGGTAAAAGTACCGATGTTAATATAATATGGTATACTCAAATGCCTGATAATCCAAAAAAATATAAAGAGAATAAAGAAGTACCAGTAACAGGATTTACTTTAAATCAAGATATATCTAATTGTTATCCAAAGAATAATCAAGAAGGAACAACATATAATCCGGATTATACAATAAGTGAAGATGGAACAGTAGATGTAACAGTATCGGAAACTAAACCAAATCAAATAGTATGTCGATTATATTATGATCGAGATAAGATATCCGATGTTATAGTATATGCTTATATTCAAGATTCAAGTGGTGATAGAGAATATGAAGGTAATAAATACAAGATGTCTAGTACCATACCAACAGGAAAGACATATGTAGGATATAAATGTTCAAATAATAAAGTAGCAACAAATATAGGATATACGGATGAAACAGGATTTACAATAGACACTACTGGACCAAATACCTGTTATGCATATTTTAAATAAGGAGTGAAAGATAATGAAGAAGAAAATAATATTAAATGTTTTAGTAATAGTTTTAACAATAAGTGTTATATTTGAATTTTATGTTTATTTTAATAATTCTAAAAATTCTAAAGTTTTAGAGGATATCAAAACAATAGATGTATTTAAAGAAAAAGATAAATCACTCGCTATAATGATTCAAAGTGGAGGAGAAAATGACTTTGAATGGTACGAAGCAGAAGATAGAAGTAGTTGGCCAGATAAAGCAAAATACACTTATGTTGGAACAGAATGTACAGATAGTGAAGGAGTAAGCGTTCCAAGTAAAAATGTTTTAACATTTGATGAAACAACATACACAGCCCACATTAAAACAAAACAAACTATATACTGTACATTATATTTTGGAAAAGGAAGACCAGCTTTAGAAGTACTAGATAATCAAGGAGGAACATATTATGGAGGAGGAAATAAAGGAAATAGAACAGCAGTAGAAGGATTATATAGATTTAAAGGAACAAAAGACCAAGTAACAAATAACTTTGTATGTATAGGAGGACCACTTAATCCAGATACATGTGGAAGTGCCGAAAGTAACAAATATCTATACAGAATAATAGGAGTAAGCGACGGAACAGAAGCAAGTACTTTAGGATTAGAAAAAGGCATGTTAAAAGTGATAAAGGTAATACCATCAAGTACAAGCCAAGCCTGGTCGAGTGATTATCGAACAAATATAGATTGGGATAATAACAATAATACAGTAAGGAAAGCCATAAATGGAGGAAGTTTTTTAGACGCAGGAATAAAAGGAATAATACCGGCAGTGAAATGGTGGAAAGGTGACAGAAGAAATGCAACATCAAGTGGAGCAGAAGCAAAGACAGCTACAACAGGACAATATCAAATAGGATTAATGTACGCAAGTGATTATTATAATTCATGGGGTTATGGTTCAAACACCAATAGTTGGCTTCATATTACCAACACAATGAGCGGAAAAACATCAACATATAGTACTACATTAGAATGGACGATGACAAGGGAAGGCCTGACCGGTACTTATTGGGCGTTCTATGTGCAGTCGGAGGGCCAAGTGAGCAGCAGCCGTGTGGACTTTACGTATGCGGTTCGCCCGGTCTTCTATCTGACGTCCGAGATAGGACTCGTGGGTAATGGAACAGAATCTAGTCCGTACGTAATAACAAGTTTAAGTAATGCATAATATCGCCTAATGGTAACTATTTTGAAAATTAGTAACTAACGCCTAAATTTGAACTATAACCCGAAATAAGTAAACTTAAGTCAAAGTACTTTACAAATATTGTCATATAGTGTATAATATAGTCTCAAGTTAAAGGGGATGATTGGATTGATAGATATTAATGAAAGAAATATTATTTATCAAAAACCGATAATGGAAAAAGTTAATAGTCTAAAAGATAGTAAAGGGACTACCTTTTTAGTGGGTAAACCTGGAAGTGGTAAATCTACTATTTTAGATTATTTAGTTAAACATAATGAAAATTATATTGATGCAACTTTAAGTGCTAATAATGCTTTTGCTTTAGGTAATAAAGAAATGCTTGAGGCTTATTATGTTGCCTTAGTAATTGATTCTATTATTAATCATATTGAAAAAACAGATGCTAAATTATATAAGACAAAATTCTATTTTATGAGTAAAAGAGTAAAAACGATAATTGATTTAACAAGAGTATATGTTCAAATGGGTTCATTTTATACTGTTTTATCTAAAGAAAGTAGAGAAATATTAAGTGTGGCTAAAGAAGGGTTATTAAGTAATTTTTATGATATCTTAATGAGTATTCAAATGCCAGAGTTAACATTAGTATTTGATGATTTTGATAAGGCTAAACCTAATGATGCTTTATATCAAAAAATAATTTTTGATAACTTTAAAGATTATTTTAATATAATTATGACCGTATCTAGTGAAAATAATCCTGATTATTTATTAAATTTAGGTAATGTAGTAGAAGTAAGTTATGATAAAGATACTATTATTAATATAATAAATCGTTATTTAATATATAATCATGTTTTTAATAGTAAACAAATAGATATCTTTGGTATTGATAAATTATTAACTGATGATGCTTTGGATATGTTAATTAAAGGTACTAAAGGAAATATTAGGAAAATGAAAAGTATTATCTTTAATACTTATTCTAATTTAGATTTAAGAGATATAGATAGAAATACCCAAGTATTAGAGGAAGCTCTAAATCCAGATCCTGCTTTAGGATTTGCTAATATGGGTGATGAAAAAAGAAGAAGATTATATTTATAGTATGCAAAAAGCATACTATTTTTTTGACCTCTGTGATATAATAAATTTATATTTAAAGAGGTGGAGTATGGAAACTTTTACAACATATTTTCTTTTATTTATCATTTATTCTTTTTTAGGATGGTTAATGGAGGTAATTTGTAAATTATTTGAATTAAAAAGATTTGTTAATCGGGGCTTTTTAATTGGGCCAATATGTCCTATATATGGCTATGGGGTTATTGGGATATTACTTTTAATTGGTACGGATACGAAAGATTTTCTAGGGGTATTTCTAAAATCTATTTTAATTTGTTCCGTGTTAGAATATTTTACATCTTATATTATGGAAAAATTATTTAAAGCTCGGTGGTGGGATTATTCTAAGAGAAAATTTAATATTAATGGACGTATTTGTTTAGAAACCATGATACCTTTTGGTATATTAGGAACTTCGATTGTTTACTTTATTAATCCTTTTTTCATGAAATTAGTTAATATGATTAGTCCTAAAGTAAGATTTATTCTAACCATTATTTTACTCGTTATTTATATAGTAGATAATGCTGTTTCATTTAATATTATGAATAAAATTAAAGGGGAAATTAAAAAACATCATAAAGATAATACCGAAGCTATTAAGAAGAAGGTTAGTGAATGGTTAGAAAATAATACGGTTCTTTATCGGCATATTAAAGATTCTTATCCGAAATTTAAAATATTAAAAAAGAAAGAAAAAGTCGAAAATGGAAAAGATATATAATAAATTAGTAAGAGATAAGATACCGGAAATTATAAAAAGTAATAAAGGTATTCCTTATACAAGAGTATTAGATGATGAAGAATACAAATTAGAACTAGAAAAAAAGTTAGAAGAAGAAATGAAAGAAGTATTATCGGCGAGGGGAATGGATAGAGTAGAAGAACTTGCGGATTTAATGGAAGTTATTAAATATTTAGGAATGTTAGAAAATGTTACTTTAAAAGATATTATCAAAAAAGGTCATGAAAAAAGCTCCAAGAAAGGAGCATTTGATAAGAAAATATTTTTAGAAAAAGTCGAAGAAGATTAATAATAAATGGTTCTTGTTAAGTGATGCGGATGTTCTTTAAAGTCGGGATTTTTACTTAAAAGCCATAAAGAGTTATCAATTTCACTAGAGTTTAGATGGATGTTTTTATCCTCTAACTCTTTTTTAATGAGTTCAATCGCATAAAGCATACCCGCTCTTATTTCGATTTCTTCTTCACTATCATGAATTACTTCTTTTTTATTATCTATAAGTTCTTTTAAATCTTCACTATATTCTAGAATGCCTAAATGTCTTAACACTTGGGGTATTTTATAATCAGCACAAGCGAGCATATTATCATTATTTAAAATATTATTTTTTATTTCTTCGACATTAGAAAGAAGATCTCCCACGAGTAACATAGCTCTTTTAAAGAAATAAACCTTATCACCTTTATAAATACTAATATCTTTAAAATTAGAAAAATTAGTTATAATTTTATTTAAGAGTTCGATATCACTATGAACATTTAGAAAGTCTTCATAATTAAATGTTTTAAATTCATTTGCTAATTCTTTTAAAATACTAAGTCTTTCTTCTAACATCGGAATACTAGTAGTGCCTTTAAATATTTCATCTATTGTATTTATATCTATTTTTTCTAAGTATTCTGGATTTAGTAAATCATAACCATTTTGTAAGGCTTTAGTTATACTAAAAAATAAGGCATAAGAACCGGAATACCAAACATTTTGATATTCTATTTTCCATTTTATAGGAGTATCCCAAAAACAAAAATTTAAAGATTCACATATAATTAAATATTTAATTTTATCTTCAACTTTAAAATTATTAATTCCCAATTTATCATTTGGAAGCCATTCTTTTTGAAAGCCTTGGAAATAGACATGGGCTTCTTTAATTTTATCTTTATTAATATGGACATGAGTAGACTTATCACAAACCCTTTTGATACTGTTTATAATATCTTCATGCGTAAGCATTTTATCCCACCTTTCTAAATTATTATAACAATAATTAAAGAATAATAAAAGAAAATGTGTTATAATTGGGTTATGGAAGAAAATAATTTAAAGGATAATTTACAAACTTTAGAACTAGCTTTAAAAAAGAAAGCCCAAATTGCCTACATGAATGAGATAGTGGCCTCCACAAGTGATAAACCAATTGTGGGAACTGTAGCTTTAGCAACTTGTTATGGCATTGTTTTTTATGACCGAAAACATAAACTTGGTATTGTAGGTCATGCAAGTTCCTCTAAACTTTTAGATATTTTAGATGAGATGATGACCTATTTTACGATTGATAAAGAAATAACCATTGAATACGCCATTATTCCCGGGTATGATAATGTTTTAAATAATCATTTAGAAGGTTTAAATATCTTAGAAGATTATCTAATTAAAAATACCCCAATGGCGGTAAAATTAGTTCCATTTAAAGGAATAGACTTATTTGTGCATGAAGAACTAGGATCATACTCATTTGCTTTTAATGCTCTAAATGGTTTACCGGTAACTAAATATTTGTTTTATAGTGATAATGAAGGTATAAAGAGGTTAAAATGAATAACTATGAATTTTGGGAAAATTATTTAAAGAACTTAAAAAAAGAATTATTAAAACTTTCTAAAGAAAAAGAAAAAGTGCAAATTGATTTACACATTCATTCTAATTATAGTGCTGATGGAAAACAAAGTATTAAAGAAATCATAGAAACCACTAAAAGTAAGGGCTTTGATGTTATTAGTATTACCGATCATGATACTTTAGAGGCTTACAAAGAAATTTATAACTACGTTAAAGATGGTTTTACTTATCCTTATATAGTTCCGGGAATAGAATTTACAATTGATAATCCCTCTTATGGTTATCAATGTCATTTTGTGGAATTATTTCTAAATCCTTGTGATGCTACTTTAAAAGAAAAAGTAAAAATTTCTAAAGAAGCTAACTTTAAAAGAAGTCAAAAACAATTTATAAGATTAGACCATAATATGACTATTCAAGAAATTTTAAAGCAAAATAATTTAAGTATTTCTTATGAAGAATATTTAGAATTTTTAAATACTAATAATTTAGTTCCCGAATATACTACTTTATGTACCTATTTAATGACTAAATTTAAAAGTAAAAAAATAACTAACTTTCAAATTTTAGATTTATTAGAGAGAAATAATAAATGGGATATTTATGAAGATAGAAGAAAGTATAAAGAAAAAAGATATGCTAAATTAAGAGATAAATATTTACCGATCGAAGAAAACTTTTATAATACACGCCTTTTATTATCCATGTTGGGAGTAAAAGAGGTTGATGATGATTGGTGGGATGAACCAATGTGTGGTAGTATATCGGTAAATTCTTATGGCCAGTTAAAAGTAGAAGAATTAAACAAAAATTATCCTTTGTTTTTTGCTCATCCGATGGAACAAAAAATAAAAGTAGTGGAAGATATAATTAAAAATAATCCCCATGTTATTGGTTTAGAACTTAATGTTAGAACTCATTATGAAGATTTAAATAATTTTAAAAATTTATTAAAAAAATATCATTTAAAAATGTCTATTGGTTCGGATAGTCATGATAGTAGTTTAAGTTTTTATGGTAATTTAGAATTTTATCAAATTAGTTCTAAAGAATTTCAAGATATTTTAAAATTAAGAAATAAATGATATAATATTTAAAGAAGGTGTTAAAATGGCTTTAGCAAGAGGAATAGTAAAACTTGTGCCCTATGATGAAGGATGGTGTGAAGAATACACAAAAGAAAAAGAATTATTAGAGGATTTATTAAAAGATTATCTTTTAGAAATTCATCATGTAGGAAGTACTTCCGTAAAAGGATTATGGGCTAAACCCATAATTGATATTTTAGTGGTCATAAAAGATTTAAAAGATATACCTAAAATTGAAGAAATATTAAAACCCTACAATTATGAAAATAGAGGTCAAAGAGGAATACCTGATCGTTTCTTTTTTGCAAAAGGTCCAGAGGAAGCTCGGAGTCATTATCTTCATGTGACTTTAAAGGGTAGTGATACCTACTTTGATCAATTGTATTTTAAAAGGTATTTAAAAGAACACCCAGAATATATTACAAGGTATAATAATTTAAAAATGAAGCTTGCTGAAAAATACGCCAATGAAAGACCTAAATATACGGCTGCGAAAGATGAATTTATTAAAGAAGTAATTAATTTAGGTAAAAAAGAATATCAAGACTAGGATTTTCTAGTCTTGATTGTAGTCACATTTATTTCAATATTCTTTTTCTCATATATGGACAACAAAATTAAAATAGATTACAATTAATTTAAGGAAGTAAGAAAAATGAAAGAAGTAATTAAGAAATATCAAGTATTTATAAAATATATTGTGGTAGCCATCTTAAGTTTTATAATTGACATCTGTTTATTTCATTTATTTAATAGTTTAATATTAAATATTATTTATGCCACGATTATGGCAAGAGTCATATCTTCCATATTTAATTTTTTAATGAATAAAAATACAGTATTTCAAAGTAAGAATAAATATACTTCTGAATTTATTAAATACATATTACTTGTTATTATCCAAATGTTTTTATCAGCCTTTTTAGTCGATACTTTAGCTAGATTTATTTTAATTAATCCAACAATTATTAAAATACCTGTTGATTTTATCATCTTTATTGTCAATTATTTAGTCCAAAAATTCTTAATATTTCATTAAACTTTCATTGTTAAATTAGGCATATTATTGTATAATTTAATTATGATAATTAAGAGAGGACTTAAATCATGAGTAAAAAAGAGAATTTTTTATGGGAAAAATTTTATACTAAAGAAGAATTAAAAGTTAATATACCTAATATGTCTTTATATACATATATGAGGAGGGAAACAAAAAGTTACGCATCTTTAACGGCTTTAAATTATTTTGGACGCAAAATATCTTTTAAAATGTTTTGGGATTATATTGATAAATGTGCGAGTGCCTTAAAATCTTTAGGAGTAAAATCTGGCGATGTTGTAAGTATTTTAATGCCTAATACCCCCGAAGCTGTTATTTCTTTTTTTGCGGTTAATAAAATTGGGGCCATTTCCAATATGATTCATCCCCTTTCTGCCGAAGAAGAAGTAAAAGAATATATTGTTAAAACCAAAAGTAAAATTTTAATTGCTTTAAATTCTACTTATAGTATGATTAAAAATATTGTTAAAGATACGCATTTAAAAAAAGTTATTATTGCGAGTCCTTCGGATTCCATGCCCATAATTCTTAATACTTTATATAATGCCACCAGTAAAGATGAAAAAGTTAAAGAAGATAGTTTATTTATCTTTTGGAAAAAGTTTATTAAGTTAGGTAGTAATAATGATAAAGAAGAAAAGGGTAGTAAAGATAGCATCGCAACCTATCTTCACAGTGGGGGTACCACAGGTATACCTAAAACTATTAGTTTGTCTAATCGAAGTATCATTGGGGTTAATGAACAAGCCAAAGTATTCTTCCCAGAAGCTAAAAGTGGTGATAGTCTCCTTTTAATATTACCCATTTTCCATTGTTTAGGTTTAGTAGTAGGAATGTTTATTCCTATCTGCAGGGGAGCAACTTCCATTTTAATTCCGAAGTTTGATGCCAAAAGATTTGATAAATTACTTACTAAATATCATCCTAACTTCTTACTAGGAGTTCCAACTCTTTTTGAAGCCATGCTTAAAAATAAACATTTAGAAGGGGTTAATTTAAATTATATTAAAGGATTAATTTCGGGAGGAGATACACTTTCTCCCGGGAGGAGTGAAGCCATTAACGAATTTTTAAAGAGTCATCAATGTAAGGCTAAAATTATTCAAGGCTATGGCATGACGGAAACAACGGGACCGGTTACTTTTGGTACTAAAGGCAGTGCGAAACTAGGTAGTGTTGGAATACCACTTCCGGGTAATATTGTACGTATTTGTAATCCTCAAACTTATGAAGAGTTAAAACCTAATGAAGTAGGAGAGATTTGTATTCATAGTTTTGTCGTTATGGATGGCTATTTAAATGATAAGAAAGCCACCAAAGATGTTTTTAAAATGCACGATGATGGGAGACTTTATATTCATACAGGTGATTTAGGATATATGGATGAAGACGGAGTAATCTTCTACGTTCAAAGAATTAAAAGAATAATAATCTCTTCTGGTTATAATATTTATCCGGAATATATTGAAAGAGTATTAAAAGACCATAAATATATAAAAGATGCTTGTGTCGTTGGTATACCACATTCTTATAAACAAGAAATAGCTAAAGCCTTCATTATATTAGAAGATGGAGTAGAAGAAAGTTATACAATAAAGAAAGAAATAATGGATTATGCTTCCAAAAACTTAGCCCATTATATGTTACCAAGAGAATATATTTATAAAAAAGAATTTCCAAAAACTAAACTAGCTAAAACTGATTATTTAGCTTTACGAGATGAACTAATTAAAAAGGATTAGTTCTTGTAAAATAATGCTTTTTATGGTATTATGTATATGTCAAAGAAATATTGCATAAAATAAAAAAGGAACACTTGATATTGTCTTGTTGAGTGTTGCCGGGTATATAACATAAGATGGGGCCACCTAACTCAATTTAGGTGGCTTTGCTTTTATTTTAAAACTAAGATGTTAATATATAATAAAAGTAATATAATTATTACTTGTAAAAAAATCAAAAAGTCTTTCTTACTCATAATAATCGCCTCCCCTCGTTTTGTTTTTAAGGTTTGGCTCCACCCAACTATCAAGTGTTCTTAATAATAATTATATATCATAAAAGCATCATTGTATAGCGAACAAAAGCAATTTTTTTGTTTTTTAATTAAAGGATAAAAACCTTATTTAAAAAAATATTTAATTATTTTAAAACGTATGATAAAATATAAATAATCAATTATGTGAGGAGAGATAAAAGTTGGAACATGAACATATTATTAATTTATAACTTAATCCATCGCTTCTTTATGCTACTTATGATAGAAAACATTCTTTTTATGAGGATGTTTATCCTACTGAAAGAGTTGTGGCCCAAGGAGTTATGCCTCCAAGTGTTTTTGACTTAGAGCCAGACGAATATATTATTAAAGATGGTAAAGTACTTAAATTAACATTAACAAAAGATAATGATAAAAAATTAAAAAGATAAATTATAAAAGATGTTTTACAATGGAGGTAAGCATCTTTTTAATTTTAAATGATTGAAGTTAGACTTGCAAAACGTCTTTTAGTGTGGTATCATTGATGTATCAGTTAAGATTATATAAAAAGAGAAATGCTTATCTTTGAATGTTAAGCAATACTCAAAAATTGTACTTGGGTCTTAGCTGGTTGAGTACTTTTAATTTTTTTATTATTATAAATAATAATGATAACAGCAGATGTTAATATACAACGAAAGAAAAACAATTATTATTTGTAAAATGAAAACATCTCTTTTAAAATTTAGAGATGTTTTCATTTGTTTTTCTTTTCATCAATTCTAGTAAAATTAGTTATATGATCTTTATTATATATTACTAAATCTTCTGATTTTAATTTTATCTTTTTATCATAATTATTTATATTTTTAGCAAACTTATCAATAGTGGAGGATTTAATATCAACTTTATTATTTTCTATTTGATTTAAATAGGATAAAGTTGTTCCTAATACTTCAGCAAACTTTTCTTGTGATAAATTATATTTCTTTCTTAAGTATTTTAAATTAATGGCTAGATTTTCACTTATTGTATTTGATTTCATAAATAAATTATAAATAATATTATTGTTAATGTAAAGTTTAGTTTTTTACATTTATAAAAATCTTCCTATTGACTAAATAAAATCTTGAATTTATCAGTTTTGAAAGAGTAAAATCTCCCAAACCCTTTGT
>CANRGQ010000041.1 GCA_947630195.1 uncultured Bacilli bacterium | reverse complement strand
ATTATTACTTTTACATCTCCTTCTTTTTCTTCATATGGTGTTAAGTTAAAACTATAATATATTCGACATACTACTTGGTATGGTTTATTTTCACTTACTTTTATGGTTACTGTTCCATCTTCTTTAATAGAATAATCTGTAGGATATGTTACTCCATTACCACTTTTAGGTATACAATTACTTTTCTTTTCATCTAATACATAATTACTTTTAACATCTAATGGAGGAGTATCATATATATCATATTGTTTTAAATCTATTCCACTTTGAACATAATAAAGCAAATTAACATCAGTTGGTTGGTCTAAAGGACTAGTATCTCCTTTACCAGCAAAGTTTCCAACCTTACCAGTAAATATAGGAACCGGTCCAATTTCACTATTATAATAAGCATGGGTGGTATTAAAATAAAGTAATCCCATAAGAAAACATAAACATATTACTATGTAGATTAATTTGAAGTTTAATTTTTCTTTTAACTTACTAATTCTTTCCTTTATCATAACTACCTCTTTTTGTTTGAAATACCGAAAATACTGACAACATGAAAAAAATATTTCTTTTTTAATATTGATTTATCCCTATAATGACAATTATATTATAACCAACAATTTGTTGGCTATTCTAACAAAAATATACCAACAAATTGTATGCTTGTCAAGAGGTGATTTAATGAAAATTATTGCTAACAACTATCGAGCAAATGAAATTTTTAAAATGATAAGGGAATACACAGGGAAAACACAACAAGAATTTGGTAAGAATATAAACAGGACTAAAACCGCCATTCAATATTATGAATATGGTCAAAGAAATTTTGATTTTGAATTATTATTAGAAATTTGTAAAAAAGAAAATTTAAATATTATTATTGAAAATAAGAAATAATTAAAGAAGATATGGTTTCTTCTTTTTAAATGGAAGTTGATAAAAATGAATAATGATAATTATATTAAAATGGAAAATGGTATTTATTAATTTAAGATGGGAGATATTTTAAAAAAGAAAAAAATTAGTATAAATAAAGTTATGCGCGATACTAATACTGATTTTAAAGTAATAAAAAGACTTATGACCGGTAACTTAGTAAGAGTAGATTTATATGTTCTTTCAAGAATGTGTGATTATTTAGAATGTGATATCACCGATATTTTTGAATACATTAAAAACTAAAAAAGAAGACTTAGAATCTTCTTTTTAAAATTATCTACTATAGAACCATTGGTATAAACCTGGATATCCTGGAGGGTTAATTGTATGAGAGTTAAAGTTAGAACTATCATAGAATCCTCCTTCAGCTAAACCATAATGTAGATGGGCACCAGTTGTACAACGGTCGTATCCCCCATTTTTCTTTGCGGTAGATCCACCACCAGATAGCCCTATTACTGTATTAACATTAACGGCATCTCCAACACTAACCTTTATTTCAAGTAAATGCATGAAGACAAAGGTATAAGGTTTACCATTAACTCTAACCCATACATAAACCATATTACCACCACAAGATGATTTTCTTACGATGGCTCCAACGGTACCTGAAGCTGTGGCATAAGCTGGAGTTCCTTCAGCAACTCCTATATCCACACCTTTATGGTTAGAACTTGCTCCTGCTGTTGGGGCTTTTCTATATCCATATAATGATGTAATTCTTCCCTTTGATACGGGTTTTAACCAACCTGTACTATCCGATAAATTACTACATACGGATAATAACTCATCATCTTTACAACCCATGGCTTCATAAGTTTTAATTGTTTCTTTCTTTTGACTTATTTGCGTTGCTAAATCAACAACACCTTCTTCAATACCTTCAAGTTCATCTCCTAAGGCATCAATCGCTGCTTCATATTCTTCAATTCTTTCGTTTAGTTTAACTTCATATTTATCAAGTTCTTTATTTAACTTTTTATTATCATTACTAAGTTGTTCCATTTCATTTATTTTTTCATCATTATAATCCGTAAGTTGACTTATCGCATCCATCCGCATTATTAAATCCGTCATAGATGATGCTCCGGTTATATAAGAGATATAAACATTTTCACTTTCTAATTGTTGATATAATCTCAAAATAGATTCCGAATCCGTTTTTAAATCATCAATTCTTAGATTAGTTTCTTCAATTTCTTTTTTAACCGTTTCAATGTCGGCTTTGGTTTCTTCAAGTTCTCTGGAAGTTTTTAAAACTTTATTTTTATTCGCCGCAATTTCACTTTCTGTTTGTTTCTTTTTCTTATCTTGGGCCGCTTTTTTATTTTGTAAATCGGTTAACTCTTGTTTTAATTCCCCAAGAGTTTGGGCCGTTTTAGCCGAGGTATCCACTCCTAAAGAGATAAACATTGCAATAGCAATAACTACAACTATTATTTTAATAACTAACTTTTTCATACTTTCAAATACTTTCTAACGGCCATTAAACTTCCAACCATTCCAATTAAAGCTCCAAGTCCCACAATTACTAAAGATACTAGGAACACAAAATTGTATGGCGGTATTAATTTAATTAAATCCGAGATTATATGGCCTCCTAGTCTTTCATAAGCAATAATATAACCATAAATTGTAACAATTACAGGAATTAAAGAACCTAAAACGCCAATTATAAATCCCTCAAAAACAAATGGTAATTTAATCGCTATATTACTACTACCAACTAAACGCATAATTTCAATTTCACTTCTTCTCGAATATATCGTAAGTTTAATCGTATTCGTAATTAAGAAAGCTGTAACAAATATTAAAGAAATAACAACGACTATAGTTACTTTTTCGACAACATCAAAAACCGATATAATCGTATTAACCGTATCTTCGCCATAATTAGCACTCGCTACTTTATCCATTTCTTCAATTTCAGTTGCTATTCTTTCCAATGAATTAACATCTTTAACGGTAACGGTGAAAGAATCCATTAAAGGGTTTTGTTCATAATTTTCAAAAACCGTTCCAAAAGAGGCATTATATTCACTCATTTCCGTTTTCCATTCTTCTTTACTTTTATAAGTTACTTTATCAACATCTTTGATGCCTTTAATCAAATTTTCAATAAAATCCGCATCATCCGTTGAGGCACTTTTATCTAAGTAAACAACTATCGTTAACTCATCTTTTAAATTATTCGTGGCATTTTCCACATTCCCCGCAATTAAAAGGGAAATAGCCACAACTAAAAGAGTTATGGTCGCACAAAGAATGGAAGCCATACTTAAACTAAAATTCCGAAAAACACTTTTAAAAGCATCTCTTATACTTCTACCAATAATTCTAAACGGCTTCATGAGACTTATAACTTCCTTTCAAATAATCGCCAGTTAAAACACCATGTTCAATTAATAAAACTCTCTTTTTCATTCTATTAACAATTTCTTTATCATGGGTGGCCATAATAACTGTCGTTTTTAACTCTTTATTAATATTTTCAATAACTTTCATAATTTCTTTAGATGTATCTGGGTCTAAGTTTCCAGTTGGTTCATCACATATTAAAAGTTTAGGCTCGTTAACAATAGCCCTTGCAATACAGACTCTTTGTTGTTCTCCACCAGATAATTGATGCGGAAAACTTCTTGTTTTTTCTTTTAAACCAACTATTTCAATCGCTTTTAAAACTTTAGGTTTAATTTCCGATGCGGAAACTCCTAAGCATTCCAAAGCAAAAGCCACATTTTCATAAACGGTAAGTTTAGGAAGTAACTTAAAGTCTTGGAATACTACCCCAATCTTTCTTCTTAATTTATAAACACGGCCATTTCTTAGTTTAGCCACATTAACGCCCCCAACGATAACACTACCTTTGGTTGGCTTTTCTTCCCTATATAACATTTTGATAAATGTTGATTTACCTGAAGCGGTATGCCCAATAACAAAGACAAACTCTCCTTTATCAATAGTTACAGATAAATCGGCTAAGGCTGTAACCCCTGTCGAATAAGTTTTATTTACATTTTTTAATTCAATAAACTTCATATTATATACACCAATATAATTATAACATATATCTATATTCTAGAGAAATGGTAAATTTGACCTCTTGACACCGCCTTGAACCTCATAGCAATCACTGATAACAAAGAAGGCTGTTGGATCTATCTCTAAAATCTTCGATTTAAACAATGTTACATCTCTATTTCTGATAATACACATAATCATGGCCCCCTTTTGATGAGAGTATCCTCCCACTGTTGGGAATATCGTATAACCCGTTTTAACTTCCTCTTGGATAATTTTTTTAACTTTCCTTGATTCTCTTGTATAAATCATAAATTTCTTACAGTTTGAAATACCAATGGATATTTTATCCACAAGCATAGAACCAATTACAATAATGATAATCGCATAAACTGCTGTATCAATACCAAAGACAAAAGCTCCAAAGATAATAATGAAAATATTAACAATGATAACACCGGTTCCTTCGCTAATATGACAATATTTACATAGTACTCTAACTAAAACATCACTGCCACCGGTTGAATAACCATATTTATAAACTAAACCATTACTTACACCATACATAATACTCGCTAAAATTACCGTTATTAATATTTCGGAAAAACTAATATAAGGTAATATAAATTTCGCTAAAGGAGCGGTAAAGGTAATAAATAACGGATATAAAAATGTTCCTAATAAAACTCTAGATGTTTCTTCTTTACCTAAAAAAGCAAAACTGACAATTAAAAGCACAATATTAGAAACATAAATAAATGCTTGGGCATCAAATCCCGTTATTTTTTGCACAATAATAGCAAGTCCGGACATTCCTCCAGTTACAATGTTATTAGGCACAAAAAATAAATTATAACAAAGTGCTAAAATTAAAGTTCCAATTACAAAAGATAAACCTGTTACTAGTATCTCTCTTGTTTCCTTTTTACTTAAACCTTCCTTTTTCATTCTTATCATACCTTATAATAATCATAATATATAAATTCAAATTTAGCAAGTTTTTTATTTAAATTCATATACTTTAAAAGAGGTGAATTTAATGAACGGTAACTTTTATCAAAATCCAACTTTTCCTTCCAATAGTACGATGACTCCAACTATTCCGCAAAGTCCTCCTGGTAATATTTCTTCCATGTCCCAACTTACTATGGAACAAAGTTTTATTGAAAATATTTTAAGACTTAATAAAGGTAAGAGAGTTAATGCTTATGTCTCTTATCCTGACAGTAGTGAGTGGCAAAACAAAATTTACACCGGAATAATTGAAGAAGCAGGCAAAGATCATTTAATCTTAAGTGATCCCTCTAATGGTAATTGGTACTTAATTAGAATGATTTATTTAGATTATGTAGAATTCTTTGAAAAAATAAATTATTCTCATAATTATTCCGAAAAGAATTTTTAAAAGAGAGGAGTAATCCTCTTTTTAACTATTTCTATATTTATTATTAAAGTTTCTAATTAAAACAATAAAGGTACATATAAAGACTATCGTATATAATATTAAAAATAATAAATTCCATATCGTATAAAAAGTATTATTCGTAGTTAATACTTCAATATAATCAAAACCAATATCTCTTACAAAATCAAAAGGTATTTTTAATAAAACTAATAATAAAACCATAATTATTATATCTCTAATCATTTTTCCTTTAACATCACTTTTTTTACTTTTAAATAAAGTTCCAAATTCCGTTATTGTTTCCATTACATTGTTAAAGAATCCTTTATGTAATTTATCATAATCTAGTCCTCTTCTTAAATATATTTCTTTAGCAATTTTTTTAATATCTGGATTATCATTAGCTAAAACTAAATCATAGTTATTTATTTCTTTTACTCTTTCTTCTTTAACTAAATATTTAAGTTCTTCTTCTAATCTTTTAATATTTGCTTCTTTCATTTATATCAACCCTTTATCTTTTATTTTATATTATTTTTTACCTAAAACCACAAGGCCAACAAATCCCCCAATTAAAACAACAAATATGCCAATAACAATTAAAGCATCATAAGAATTTTCTTTTTGTACATCTTTCTTAATACTATTAATATCAATGTCTTCTTCTTTGGCTAAATTCCTAACAGTATCAATATCTTCATTGCTTGCATTAACTTCATCAATAGCCTTCTTTAAATCACTTGGATCTTTCGGAAAACCAATATTGTGATAATCTCCGATGACAATAGTTGGAGTATATAATTTCTCCGTATCTTCGTCATAATGCTCTAATACTTTAAGCATTAAATCTAAAGCATCTTGATTTTTAACATTACCTGAAGCATCAAAGGTTACCATTTCTACTAATTCAAATAAATCTTCATCTTTATCTAAAAGTCCATTAAAATATTCTAAAGCACTTTCACAAGCGGAACAATTAACTCTCGAAAACATATAAACTTTGGCTTTATTCGCCGCCTCAACTTTCGGAATTAATAATAGTAATAATAAAACAGCCACTAAGGCAAAATATATTTTTTTAATCATTGTTTTAGTCATAACAAACCTCCTAGAAATATTATATCAAACTATTTCTCAAATGTCTTATAAATTTTAACAATTCGCACAATTACTTCTTTATCATCAATATCAATTTTATTAGTGCTTATCAAAGTAGCTAAACCATTTGCGTATAACCACACATGCATAAATAATTCTTTAGCTTCATCAAAAGTATAGCCACCTTTATTAACTAAGTTAATGATAGCTCCTTGATTCCACTTTTCATTTAAGACATCATCAATACTTTTCCATTTTAAATTATTCGATAAGAATAAACTAATAAATAAATTTTTATAATATTTGGCAAATTCCACATAAGCGACACACAAAGTTACTAAGGCTTTTTTATTATCTACTCTACTAGTAATAAATTCATCATATTCTCTGTATATTTCTTTATAGATATCTTCTTTTATTTCATCCATGTTATTATAAATACGATATAATGGTTTTGTAGATATTTTTAATTCTTTAGCTAGGTCTCTCGCATTAATTGATTCCCAACCTTTTTTATTAACCATAACTACTGCTTTTTTAATAATTGCTTCTTTTTCTAACTTACAACTAGCAGGCATAAATACCCTCCCTCTATTAATAGTAACTTATGTTACCATTATATCTAATTTAATACTCATTGTCAATTATTTCCAAAATAAAGAAGATAACTTTTGATTATCTTCTAACTTGATTACTCTCCAATCAAATAGATGGAGGATGTCCTATGAAAGGATTTTGTACATATGGACTATTTAATAGTTCTTAATCATCTTAGTACTAATCGCCAAAATACTAAAGATGTTTAAAGGTTAACACTTACCAGTTATGATAGATGCTCCCTTACGATAATATAGGACTAGAGTATCTAATATACATCAAATATCTCTATAAACATTATATAACACTTATCACATTTATGCAACAGCAAACGTTGCATATTTAACACATTTTTATAAAAAAACTATTATTTTAAATTTTATGTAAAAAACACTTGTAATATTAATGTTACATATATTATAATTGATACAAGAGATACATTGTTAGGTGCTTTTCCTCCGCTAAACTTTTTTTATAAAGCATAACGGAGGTGATGCCTATGAGTGAGGTTTTAAATGGAATATTTAATTATTCTTGTAATAATTTTATATATTCTACAAAATCAACAAAAAAGACATTAAAAAAGAAGCACCTAATCATTGTCATTGCGACTATGATTTGTGCTTCTAAACCAAATGCATTAGAAACATAAGGCGGAGATAGCACTTAACATCAAATGTATCTCTTTTTTATGTTCTAAAAATAGTAGAAGAACAAATAGAAAACTTTTCTTCTATATATTATTATATACTCAATTTAACTCCATATGCAATAAAAAGTTACACATTTACATCAAATTAGTAATTAATATTATATGCTTTTTATACAAAAAGTCAATCAAAAAAAGAAGGAATGTTGTAATTAATTAGGCTTCTAATTATTAGGCATAGTTGTGATTATGTATGGGTGATCTTTTGTTCCCTCACCTGTTAAGTTTACTCCGGATTGTAGATAGAAGACTGGGCGAACCGCAAGCGTATTGTTCACAATGTAACCGTTGCTCAAGGTGCCGCCCGTAGCCACAAGCCACGCAACGTAATTGCCGTTGCTGCTCCTGCCATACCTAGACATTGTCCATTCTTCTTTAGATGGATTACCACTCCATCCGTTGGTAATAAATAACCAACTACTTGTTCCAGTACTTGCATTTGTAAAATCAGTGCCATACATTAATCCTATTTTACTTTCTGCTGTTTGACTTGTTTTGGGTTCTGTTTCTCCTGGTGTGCTTCTTTGGTCTGCATTATACCATTTATGACTACTTATCATACTTTCCCAGTATGTTCCATCTACTAAGCCTTTTATTGTACTAAGGAAAGTTCCATTTAGATAACTTTTTGCACTTGATGAGCCCCATGGTGTATTTGAAGAATTACTGCTATGCCATGCTTGGCTTGTACTTGACGGCACTGCTCTTATTACTTTTAATTGATTAGCGTATAATCCTATTGTATTATCTGCTGCGCTTGTTATTCCTATTATTCGATACATATAATTTCCTGATGCATTTGTTGTACATGTGCTTTCTACCGTTGTTCCAAAACATATGTAATTATTTGTTACTTGAGCTGCTGTTCCTTTATATCTATACATTCCATCTACTGCACTTGTACTGTTAAAGGTACTTCCACCTTTCTTTTTTAAATGGTCTAAGGCTGGTTCTCCTGTGGCAAAGTATAATGTGCAATATGATGTTTGTTTTGTTTTTATTGTTGCTGTTTTATCTGTAAGGCTAAATGTTAAGACTTTTTCCCACTCAACTTCGGCTCCTTCACTATCTGTACATTCTGCTCCAACAAAACCATGGGTACTTGGGTCTGGCCATTTGCTTCTATCTTCTTGTTCATGCCAATCTCCATTTGTATCTTGAACTAATATAGCTATAGATTTATCGTTGCTACTTAATATCTTTTGGGTTTGCACTTTTTCTAGTTCTTTAATATTTAAAGGATTAAACAAATGATAGATAAATACTCCTTCAATTAATATTGATATTATTATTAAACTTATTAATACTTTTCTTTTCATATTTCATTTCTCCTAACTTTTATTAAAATATGCATAACAGGTATCCGGTCCTGTTGATGTTATCGTAAATCCATCAGTTGTGTCATAAGTAAATGTTGTCTTTGATGTTTTACTTTTACACTCATAACTACTCATTTGGGTATAACTGCTATCTAATGTATTAACTAATTTATAAGTTTTATCATTATATTTTCTATCGCCGTTTTCATCTTCGACATAAGCATAAATAATAACATCGGAAAGTTTATCTCTGTCATAATAAATACGACATACTACTTGAGTAGGCTTACTTTCTGTATAATTTATAACTAAGTTTCCTTCTCCATCTATTGTATATGAATTATACAAAGCATCTCCACCTTCAGCTGGGTAACAATTTGATTTATCACTATTTACTTCATAACCTGTAACTGGTAAATATTTATTAATCATATATTTATCCTTATTATCAGGCATTTGGGTATAAAAGATTATATTAACATCTGTATCTTTATCAGTAAGTGGTCCAGTTTTTACACTTTCTCCTTCTCCAGCAAAGTTTCCAACTTTACTTGTAAATATAGGAACAGGTTCCATCTCATAATTATAATAAGCATGAGTATCTTTTATAACTATACTTATTAAAGTAATAATAATTAAAATAAATATTCCTAATAATATTTTTGTTAATGTTTTATTATCTATTTTGTCTTTTATCATTTATACCTCCTTTTTATGTGTTGCATATACCGATTGATTTGTGCAAACAAAAGAAACATTACTATTTTGTTTTAACGAAAAATACGATATTATATAAATGATTATATCGTTATATTCGTTAAAAGTCAATATCTCATTTTTCGTTATGATAATTTTTCTATGATGGATTATGAATAGATTAAAAGAATTAAGAAAAGAAAACAATTTATTACAAAAAGATGTTGCTAAATTTTTAAAAATGAGTCAAAATGGTTATTCCCAATATGAAACGGAAATAACAGATATTTCCACGACTATTTTAAGACGTCTTTCCGACTTTTATAATGTATCAATAGATTATATTTTATGTTTAACAAACATTAAGGATAAATACAAGCCTTCTAAAGTTATTACTCCCACTAATTACATGAATAGACTAAGTGAAATAAGAAATGATTTAGATTTAAATCAATTTAAAGTAGCAAATATTTTAAACATGAGTCAAACCGGATATTCAGCTTATGAAGTAGGTATATGTGATATACCCACTAAGGTATTAAAAAAGTTATCTTTATATTATGATGTTCCCATTGATTACATCCTTTATTTAACGGATGAAAGAATACCTTATAAAAGAAAAAAATAGAAAGAATTTCTTCTTCCTATTTATCTCTAACTGTCGCTTTAAATTTTTCTAAAACATCTAAGATTATTTTATTAAATATTTCCATAACTTCTTCTTCCGTTAAAGTCCTGGTATTGTCTTCAAAAGTTAATTTATAGGCAATACTTTTTTTATTTTCATCGATTCTATCACCCGTATAAACATCAAAGATTTTAATATCAGTAAGAAGTTTACCGCCACTTTTCTTAATGGCTTTTAAGATATCAATTGATGGAATATCTTTATTAACTACGAAAGCCACATCTTTTTCAACTTTAGGATATTTATTTAACTCTTGATATTTAACATCTCCTGTTTTATGTTCTAATATTTCACTTAAATCAATTTCACAAACATAAACATCTTCTTTAGAAACCTTTGGATGTAGTTTTCCAAAGTAACCAACATTTTTACCATCAATGGTAATTTCACTATTAATCTTAGGATGAATTTCTTTTGGTAAGTTATCACTTAAAGATAAAGTATAACGATTATTATAACCTAAATAGTTAAGTAAATTTTCGACTATCCCTTTCATAAGATAAAAGTCAACTTTATAACTTAAACTATTCCAAGTATTATTTAAGTATTCGCCACTTATTCCAAAAGCTAAATGACTATTTTCAACATATTCCTCTTCTTCATGATAAACATTAGATATTTCATAAATAAAGACATCATTATTTTTCTTTTCTTTATTATATAATAAGACATTAACTAATGATGGTAAAATACTTTGTCTTACACAAGATTTTTCTTTTAGCATTGGTCTTAATAATTTAATCGTCTTACCAAAATGATAATCATATTTAGTAGTTTCTTCTTCACTAATTAAAGTATAAGTTCTAATTTCACTGAATCCTAAACTACGCATTTTTTTAGAAACTATTTTTCTTAATTTAACATTATCCCGGTATTCACCTTTTTTAGTCTTAATTAAAGGGAGAGTTGGTTCAATGTTATCATAGCCATAGATTCGCCCAATTTCTTCAATAATATCTTCTTTTTGATTATAGATATCTTGTCTTCGATTCGGAATTGTTACTGTATAAACATCACCTTTTTTAGTATACGTAAAGCCTAAAGCCTCTAGAATGTTATCTACTTCTTCACTTTTTATATTCATACCTAAAATACTATTGATACTTTCAAGAGATACATCGACAACTTTTGGCGTTTTATCAACTTTATCATAAGTAACAATACCTTTAACTATTTTGGCATCGGCATATTTTTCAAGCAAGTGACAAGCTCTTTTTATAGCTAAAAGAGTAATCAATGCAGATAATACGACGGATAATGCCGCAATAATAAAATAACCAAGTGCAT
>CANRGQ010000040.1 GCA_947630195.1 uncultured Bacilli bacterium | reverse complement strand
GCCGAAAAACTTTTAGATACCATTCATATTACGGTTAATAAAAATACTATTCCTAATGAAACCGAAAAAGCAATGGTGGCAAGTGGTATAAGAATAGGTAGTCCCGCCATGACGACAAGAGGATTTAAGGAGGAAGAATTTATTAAAGTTGCTCATATAATAGATGATGCTTTTAATAATAGAGAAAATCCAGATAAATTAGAGGAATTAACTAAGGAAGTTTTAGATTTAACAAGTAAATTTCCTTTAAATAATTAGAGGTAATTATGCAAGTAAAATTAATTGGTAATATTTCTCAAAAAGAAATTGCAAGACAAGTTCAAATATGCGCTGCTGCGGGTAAACTTTCTAGGATGCCAGGAAGTGTTTTTGAGGCAATTAATTCGATGGAAGATCCCGAAAAGGCTTTAAAATTTGTAAGTAGAGTAATTAATATGGGACATACTTCGACGATTGACCATGATTATATGGTCTTTGCTTTGAGTGAAGTAACTCCCGTAGTGGAACAAACTATAATTGCGGAAAGATTTGCCTCTTTTACTATTAAATCTCGGAGGGAAGTTGATTTTTCGAAAGTTGGTTTTTATGTTCCCGATTTTCATGATGAAAATGGTAGTATTTTAGAAAATAATGATGAAATTAAAAATAAATATAAAAAATACATGCAAAGTTTATTTAAAAGTTATAGTAAGATAAATGAATCTGGTATTAATAAAGAAGATTCTCGCTTTGTTTTACCATATTGTTATTATGGGGAAATTATTATGGGACTTGATGCAACATCTTTAGCCAGAATGATAATAAAATTAACTAAAACTAAATATGCTAATATTACCGAATTAAAAGAATTAGGTAATAAATTATATGAAATTGCTCTTAAAAGAGCTCCTTATTTACCTACAATTATTGATAAAGAAGAAAAGGCAAATTATTCAGAAGTAGAGAACGTCTTAAAAGATATAGATAAACCAAAATATACTATGATTTCAAATCCTATTTTATTAGATTGTACTCCTAATATTGATGAAACTTTAATTATAAATGCTTTAATGCGGGTATATAATTATGATTATAAAATGGCTAAAAAGTTTTATGATCATAATATAAAAGATAATGAAAAGTTAGAAGAGCAAATAATGAGAGCTATCTTTAATGAAAGAGAACATGAAGACTTAAAACAAATTAATATGCGTTTTCAATTTAGTGTTCCTATGGCTATTTTGACCCATTATACAAGACACAGAAGATTATCTTTATCTATCCCCGATTTTGTTCCAAATTATAACTTAAAATATTATATTACGCCACCTAGTATTAAAGAAAGTAAGTTAAATAAATTTTATGAGGAAATTTTCGAAAATAATGTAAAAGTCTATAATGAGTTTAAAAATATGGGAATAAGGGAAGAAGATTTAGTTTATTTTACCTTAAGTGGAAATGCCATAAATGTTGTAATAAACTTTGATGGTGAAGCATTTAGATGGATATGTAGATTAAGAGAATGTACTAAAGCTCAATGGTGTATTAGAGAAAATGTTTTAAAAATGCATGGTGAAATAAGCAAATTGAGTAAATATTTTGCTCGCAATTTAGGTCCGGATTGTGTTACGAAACATATTTGTAGTGAAGGTAAAGAATCTTGTGGCCGAATATTAAAAATATTAGAAAATTTAAAGGAAAAAACTCATGAGTAAGATAATATTAAAAATTAGTGGGGAATCTTTAAAAGAAGATTTAGAAAATGTATCACAAAATAAATTAGATAAAGTTTTAAGTTTAGTTAATTTATTAAAGAGTAATCATGAAGTAGCTATTGTCATTGGAGGAGGAAACTTTTTTCGGGGAAGAAGTCATCCTGAAATGGATAAAGTTACGGCAGATACAATAGGTATCTTTAGTTCAATTATTAATGCTTTATATTTAAAAGATTATTTAACTAATCATAATGTTAAGTGTATTTTAGCGACACCTTTTAATGTTCCTAACTTAATTACTAATTTAAGTGATGGGGAATTAAAAAATAGTTATAATGCTGGTCAAGTTATTATTTTTGGAGGGGGAGTTGGAATGTCCGGTTACTCAACAGACTCTGGAACAATACTTGCCTTAGAAAAGTTAGATGCCGATTTAATTATTAAACTTACTAATGTTGATGGTGTTTATAGTGATGATCCTAAAGTAAATAAAGATGCCATTAAATACGATTATTTAACTTATGAGGAAGTATTAGAAAAAGATTTAAAAGTAATGGATGCTTATGCGATTAAAAAGTGTCAAGAATTACATACCAAAATATTAGTGATGAACTTTAAAGATTATGAAAAAATAATGGCCTATTTTAATAATGAAAAAATAGGAACTTTAATTGGAGGTTAAAAATGGGTAAAATAATTTTAATTGAGGGAACGGATTGTTCAGGAAAAGAAACCCAAAGTAATATCTTAGAGGAAAACTTAATTAAAGATGGCTATAAAGTCTTTAAAATGTCTTTTCCTGTTTATGATAGTCCTACTGGTAAAATAGTGGGTGGACCTTATCTTGGTAAAGAAAGTATTTCCCATGGTTGGTTTAAAGAAGGGGCTAATAACGTACCTGCTAAAGTAGCATCTTTATATTATGCTGCTGATAGACTATATAATGTGGGAATAATAAATGAATATTTAGAGAAAGATTATCTAGTTTTACTAGATCGTTATGTAACTTCTAATATGGCACATCAAGGCGGAAAAATTAAAGATAAAGGCGAAAGATTAGAAATGTTTAAATGGTTAGAAAAGTTAGAATATGATTTACTAGAACTTCCGAAACCTGATATTAAAATATTTTTACATCTTCCTTATGAATATTCCAAAGAACTTTCCAAATCCAGAAAAGAATTAGACGAACACGAAAGAAGCGAAGATAATATGCGTCATGCTGAGATGGCTTATGAAGAGATGGCTGACTTATATAACTTCCTTAAAATAGAAGAAGTTAAAGACAATAAAATTAGAAGTATTGAAGATATATCTAAGGAAATATATACTAAGGTAAAAGAAATTCTCGAAAATGAATAATTTAATATTTATTACTAAGAAAATCATTATTATGAAAATAGTTTAAAAAGAAATTTAAGAATGGACAATTAGCCCATTTTTCTTTATAATACTTGTGGGAAGTGAAAAGATGAATATAAACGATTATGATTATGAATTAGACGAAAAGTATATTGCTCAAAGTCCAATTAAAAATAGAAGTGAATCTAAATTAATGGTTTTAGATAAAAATACAGGTAATATTGAACATACTAAGTTTTTTAATATCAAAAATTATTTAAAAAGAGGCGATGTTTTAGTTTTAAATGATACTAAAGTATTACCAGCTAGATTAATGGGAGAAAAGTTAGATACAAAGGCTAAAATAGAAGTCTTACTTTTAAAAAATATGGAAGGAGATATATGGGAGTGTCTTGCAAGGCCTGGAAAAAGACTCCATGTAGGAACTAAAATTACCTTTTCTTCAAAATTAGAGTGTGAAGTAATCGAAAAATTAGAAGAGGGAATTATAAGAGTTAAATTTAATTATGAGGGAATATTTATTAATTTAATTGAAGAAATAGGGTTAATGCCTCTTCCTCCTTATATTCATGAAACCCTAAAAGATCAAGATCGTTACCAAACGGTTTATGCGAAATACTTAGGAAGTGCTGCCGCTCCGACGGCCGGACTTCATTTTACCAAAGAATTACTTAAAGAGTTAGAAGATATGGGAGTCATTATTTGTTATGTTACTTTACATGTGGGATTAGGTACCTTTAGACCAGTTGAGGTCGAAAATATTAAAGAACATCATATGCATAGTGAATATTATGAGATGAAAAAAGAGGTAGCGGATACTTTAAATAAAGCAAAAAGGGATGGTAGAAAGATATATGCTGTAGGAACTACTAGTACCAGAGTATTAGAAACAGTAATGAGTAAATATCATACTTTTAAAGAATGTTCTGGAAATACGGATATCTTTATCTATCCCGGTTATGAATTTTTAGCTATTGATGGTTTGATAACTAACTTCCATTTACCAAAGAGTACCCTTTTAATGCTTGTAAGTGCTTTATCTAAAAGAGAATATATTTTAAATGCCTATGAAGTAGCTAAACAAAATGATTATCGGTTTTTCTCTTTTGGGGATGCGATGTTTATTAAATAAAATAAAAAAAGCAAAGTAACTATTTAAATTACTTTGTTTTATTTTGAGTATTTTCTAATTCTTCTAATCTCGTTTTTAATTTAGCTTCGATTAAAGTTATAACATTATCATAAATACCAAATTGCATCACACACATCTTTTTAAATTCTTCTTTACTTTCCGCAAGGGTGGCAAGTTCTAAAAATTTTAAATTACTATCAACTGCTTGAATATAGAAATAAAGTAGTTCATCAGTATTTTGAAAACCAAAATTATTTTCTTGCATTAGAATCTCGGATGTTCTATACATTAAACTTGGTGTACTATAAGTGAATGCTTTAGGTAAGCTATTTTTATAACCGACAACTAAATTATCAATCTCGCTCATTCTTTCTAAAGCTAAGTTTTTAAAATTATTCCATTTTAAAGAACTATAAAATTTCTTTAATTGTTCACGATTGTAAACAATATCAATTTTATGGTCTAATTTACTAATTCTTCTACTATTACCCATAATATACCCCTTTTCTTTAAATCCGAGTTGATATTATAACAAATCTTGTATAATATGTCAAGTTTTGTTATAATTTTACTTGAGAGAAATTTAGGTGATTTAGATGAGACTTGAATATAGTTTAAAGAAAAAAAGTAAGAAAAATATGGCTCGTTTAGGGGAGTTTACATTTAATGGTAAAGTGTATAAAACACCCATGTTTATGCCTGTAGGAACGAATGCCACGGTAAAAACATTATCTCCCGAAGAGATAAAAGAGATAGGTTGCGGGATAATTTTAGCTAATACTTATCATTTATGGCTTAGACCTGGGGAAGATATTGTGGCCAAAGCGGGAGGTCTTCATAAATTTATGAATTATGACGGGCCAATTCTTACTGATAGTGGGGGTTACCAAGTTTTTAGTTTGGCTAAACCTAAAGATATTACGGAAGAAGGAGTGCACTTTAAAAATCACGAAAATGGCGATAGACTATTTTTAACTCCGGAAAAATCGATTGAAATTCAACAAAAATTAGGTAGTGATATCGTAATGAGTTTTGATGAATGTGTTAAATGGCCAAGTACGCATGAATACATTGCAAAAAGTGTCGAAAGAACTCTTAATTGGGCAAGACGGGGTAAAGATGTCTTTAAAAGAGAAGATCAAATGCTATTTGGTATTGTTCAAGGGGGCGAATACGAAGATTTAAGACGTCATTGTGCAGAAGAACTTACTAAAATGGATTTTGATGGTTATTCCGTAGGAGGTACTTCAGTTGGGGAGGATAAACCGACGATGTATAAAATGGTGGGATATGCCACTAAATACTTGCCAGAAGATAAACTAAGATATTTAATGGGAGTGGGAGATCCCATCGATTTAATCGAAAATGTTATGCGCGGTATTGATTTATTTGATTGTGTAAGTCCTACAAGACTTGCAAGACACGGTCATGCTTATACTAAAAATGGGAAAATAAACCTTAAAAACAGTAAATTTAAAGAAGATTTTACTCCCGTTCAAGATGATTGTAATTGCTATGCTTGTAAGAATTATACTAAAGCTTATATCAGACATTTAATCACCGCCGATGAAACTTTTGGAGCGAGACTATTATCTATTCATAATATTACTTTCTTAACTAATTTAATGGCCGAGATAAGAAAAAATATTGAAAGTGATACTTTAGAAGAATTTAGAGATAATTTCATTAAAGATTATTATGGAGATGGCTATGAATACAAGTAAGATTACGGTTATAGGAAGTATTATCGTTATTATTTTAATTATTAGTATACCCACTATTTATAAAGTAGTTAATATGCATCAAAAGAATTTATATCGGGTAGTAGAGGAAAAAATAATTGATAGTGCTAAAAAGTGTTACTATGAAAATGTTTGTGAAGGACCTAACATTACTTTAGAAGTCTTATATGAAAAGAATTACTTAGAAGAAGTAAGTAATCCCGTAACTAAAGAAGTCTATAATAAAGATTCTTATGTTAAAGTAGAAGGTAATACTTTTGCCTTTGTGGTAGTAGAGTGATTTACAAATATTAAGTTATATGATAAAATGAATATGTCAAAGAAAATGGCATAAAATAAAAAAGGAAACACTCGATGTCGCATGTTGAGCGTTGCCGTAATAAGCACCACCTAAATCATTGCTGAGTTAGGTGGATTTCTTTTATTTTAGAGCAATGATGTGCGAAAATAATAAAAGAAAGATAATCATGATTAATGAAAAAATTAAAAAGTCTTTCTTATTCATAAAATCGCCTCCTTCGTTTTGAAGTATGGCTCCACCCAACTATCAAGTGTTTCTAATAACATTATATATCAAATTTGTTACTTATACAAGCGAACAAAGAAAAATTTCTTAAAATATTATTTTTTCTTTTTATTGACTCCAAACATACCTCCTAATATAGAAGTTAATAGTAATATAACATAATAGATAAATGTGGATAAATTAATAGTGTTTTCAAAGAGAATTAATTTAATTAAATACATAAATAGAAGAAATATAAGACCAATAATTAAACCCTCGATTAAGCCTTTCTTTTGTTTTTGATAAGCATTAAAGTAAGATAGGATAAAGAATAATATAATATTTAAAATAAACATAATTATCGTAGTTATACCACTATTTAAACCAATTAAGTTTAAAAGAGAAGTAATAAATGTAATCATTAATTCGACTATTAAAAAAATAGCTATAAATTTTAAATAATTAAATAATCTAGACATATAAATCACCTACTAAATTATAATAAAGTGATTAAAAATATATGAATATTACCATAATATAATTGGTGATTATATGGAATTATTACAAGTTATCTTTAGAACTACTTTCTTTTACTTTTTTGTGTTATTGTGTTTTAGAATAATGGGTAAAAGAGAAATAGGACAGTTAGGAGTAATTGACCTAATAGTATCTATTTTAATTGCAGAATTAATTGCGATATCGATTGAAAATATTAAAGATAGTATCTTTTTAACGATTATTCCGATTGCCCTTTTAGTTTTACTAGAAATTGGCCTTGCTTATATCTCAATTAAATCCAGAACGATAAGAACCTTCTTTGATGGAAAACCTTCCCTAATCATTTGTAATGGAAAGCTAAATTATCACGAGATGGTTAAACAAAGATATAGTATGGATAATCTTCTTTTATCCTTAAGACAAAATGAAATTAAAAATGTGGATGAAGTAGAGTATGCTTTTTTGGAACCTAATGGGAAGTTATCGATTTTTAAATATAATTTCTTAAAAGTACCATCACCATATCCCATGCCTTTAATCCTTGATGGTAGTATTCAAAAGAAAGCCTTAAAATACATAAGAAAGAACGTTACTTGGCTCGAATATGTCTTAAATTCTAAAGGCTTACAAGTAAAAGATATCTTCTATTGTTTTTATAAAAAGAAAAAACTCTATATCATAAAACGGGCCGATTTGAAATAGAAAACAGTTTTTAGTTGACAAATAAGTGTTAAGTTATATATAATTATATTGTAAATGATAGAAGGTAGTGGGTGTAATGGATAAGTTAAATGATTTATTACAAGAATTGGGGGTTTCAAAAGTAAGACTTTCTAAATACTTAGGAGTGTCTAGACAAATGGTTTATAATTATCTTGTATTAGATAGTTTAGATAAATGGCCTAAAGAAAAGAAAATTTTACTTTTACAATTATTAGATTTAAAAGAAGGAACTAAAGAAGAATTAGAAAGTATTAAGGTCGATACGGAATACTTAATGAACGTCGAAAAAAGACTTAATATTGGCGTTAAAAGTGGTAGTGATTTAGATAGTTTCTTAGATTTAAAAGGTCTTGATAAAGAGAGTAGAATTCTTTTAAATGATATAGCCTTTTTATTAAAAGAAAAATTAGAAGAAAATAAAAACAATGATTTTTCCGCAGTTAAGTATTTACATAACTTATTACAATCTATGGACAATGTTCCAGAGATTAAGTATATTTTAGCATATATGGCGAAGACTAATGGCTTTATTTCCGCTGATGAATATGCTTTTAATGAAGATAAACAATTTATCTTTGAAAGTATTTTATATTCGGCTTTAACACTTTACAACAATGGAGGAGCTAGCAAGAGTAAAGTAATGGAAAGTCATAAACGTTTTGTTCAAGAAATTGAAGCAAAAAAAGAAGAAAAATTAAGTAGAACGCAACAACTTAATACCACCAAGATTCAAGCTTTAAAGGAGCTAGGGTATACCGAAATAAATGAAAACAATGCCGCTGAAGTATTTGAAAAAATTGCGGAAATTCAATCCAGAAAAGTATAGAAAGGCACTCTTATGAAAAAAACTAAAGATAATGATTTATTTCTCGTCTTCTTAGTAGTTATATTAGTTATCATTGCGTTAATCTTAGTTATATTTAAATTAATTAATGGTAAGAATTTAAAGACTGATGATAAAGATGTTCTAGAATTACATGAATATTTTAGTACGGATAATTTAGGTAATTGTGAAGGATTACTCACATATAACGATGGAGTAGTGGAAAATAAAAGTACACGTAGTGATTTAAAATTATGTTTTGCTTATCATAAAACAGAAGGTTTAGAAAAAGTTGATGAAGTTACTTATAAAGCTCCGAAAAAAGACGATTTATGTAATGAAAATGGAATGACTTTTAGAACGGAAGATGACTCCAATATTTGTAAAGTAAGTATTTATCCTAAAGAAGAAGTCGAAAAAACTTATGAGAAAATGTTTGGTGAAAAAGTAGGGAAGGAAGTTACGAGTTTTAAAATTGATGGATTCAATATTTGCTTCTTAAATGATGATAAATATTATTGTGGTCTATCTGATGAAATAACTTATACTGTTGGTAGTGATATTTCTGTTTATAGATCTATTAAGAAAGCTAGTAAAAGAGGAGATACTATCTTCATCTATGACTACTTTGTTAAACTAGTAGAAGAGAAGTGCTACACTGCTTACGATGATGGCGAAGAAAACACCAGATGTAGTGATGCTTATGGCAAGTTAAAGAATAAAAAGATGGATTATGATTTCATTAAGAAATATGGAACATTATATAAACATACTTATAAAAAGAATGAAGATAACACCTATCATTGGGTTAAAAGTGAAAGAGTATAACTACTCTTTTTTTAGTGTCCAACTCCCCTTCTTTAAAAAAATAGGGTATACGTATATATATCCTTATATAATATATAAATAATAGGATATATACGCGTATTAATCCTTATTTAATATTATTAATAAGGTTATAATAAGTAAAAAACATTTTTAATTTTAAAAAAGTAATTTATAAAAAATAATTTTTTGCCTAATAAAATTTTAAATAATAATTGCTAGAGTAGTTAAACTAAATTCGAAAAATTGGCTAAAATAAGCCAAGAAACAGCAAGTTGCATACTTTGCATAATGTATATTATGTTAACCAATACTTCGGAAATAGAAATTGGATATATTAAAAATCCTTCTACTCTTTTATAAATATTAATATTTTTTAATTAATAATTTATGATTTAAAAATTAATATATCCTTTATTTATTCATACTATTTTATTAGGTGATTTATTGTGAGTGTCATTAATGCCTTATTAGTATCTTTCTTAGCCGGTATGTCTACTCTTTTGGGAGGTATTATTATCTTCTTTAAAATAAAAAAAGATAAAATAAATAAGTTTATTACTTTTTGTCTTGCTTTTTCTATTGCTATAATGATTGGGGTTAGCATAACTGATTTAATTCCTTCCTCATTTTTTACGATTCTTTTTAATTATAATACCGTACCAGCTTATCTCATTATTTTTTTATCCTTTATCATTGGAGTTATTATTGTTCTTTTCTTAAATAAAGTCATGAACTTTAATAATGATACTTTATATAAATTAGGTATTCTTAGTATGATTGCTTTAATTATCCATAATTTTCCAGAAGGGATTGCTACCTTTATTGGAAGTATTCAAGATAAAAGTTTAGGACTTAAATTATCTTTAGCTATTATGATGCATAATATTCCTGAAGGTATATCCATTGCGGTTCCAATTTATTATGCCACCGGCTCTAAAAAGAAAGCCATAGTTCCTACTTTAATATCGGGACTTGCTGAACCTCTTGGAGCCCTTCTTGCTTTAATATTTTTAAAAAACTATATTACGCCAGTCATGATTAGTATTACCCTTCTCCTTGTGGCGGGCATCATGATTACTTTATCTATAAATGAAATGCTTCCTAAAGCCACATCTTATAAAGAAGATAAATACATTTATTTAGGTTTATTTATGGGTTTTATCATTATCTTTATTAATCATTTCTTACTTTAATTAGTAAATATTGCCAAAGATTATCCTTAAATTAAAGTATTATTTTTAAGATGTAAGCCATAATAATACCAGGAGGTAAGATAATATGAGAAGAAGTTGTAATAGAGAAGCAAACAATTCTAAAAGCAACAATAGAGAATCTAATAACAGAAGTAACAACAAAAGAAGTAACAACCAAAGTAAAAGCAGCAATTCTCGTAGTAATAACCAAAGTCGATAAAATAAATAAGGACATGATCAATTGTCCTTTTTATTTTTTATAATGGGGATGTTTTTGATAATCCGTAATAATTTTATCTTTGGAAATATGCGAATATATTTCGGTCGTAGTTATATTTTCATGACCTAAGAGTTCTTGAATTACTCTAAGGTCCGCGCCATTATTAAGTAAGTGGGTGGCAAAAGAGTGTCTTAATACGTGAGGAGATACTTCTTTTTTTATATTAGCATCTTCACACTTCTTTTTTAGAATTTTAAAGAACCCTTGCCTACTCATTCTTTTACCGGTGTAATTTACAAATAAAAATGGAGATTCTTTATCTTTTAAAATTAAAGGTCTGTATTCCTTAATATATAAATTTAAATAATTAATGGTAATATCACTTAAAGGAATAATTCGCTCTTTACTCCCCTTCCCCACTACTTTAATGAAGGCTCCTTTTTCATTATAACTACTAAGATTTAAATCAAGTAGTTCCGATATTCTAATCCCGGTGGCATATAATACTTCAAGCATCGCTTTATCTCTATAATCAATAGGTTTTTGTAACTTAATATCTAAAAGATTATTTATTTCTTCTTCCGTTAAAAATTTAGGTAGACTCTTCTCTATTTTGGGCATTTTGATATTAAGACAAGGATTAACCTTTATCTCATTATTATCAAGTAAATAGTCATAAAAAGATTTTAAAACAGTTAAATAATGGGCATTAGTCTTGGCGCTTTCTTTAGAGTCATATAAAAATTGTCTAATTTCATCTTCTGTTAAATTAGTTAAACTTTTATCTTCAAAAGAAGAGGATATCTTTTTTAAATTATAAGCATAACTTTCATAAGTATTATGCGAAAGTTTGCGTTCATATTTTAAATAATTTAAATAGTCCTCTACTTTTTCATCTAAAACATTATCCTTATTCATTTACATCACTCTATCTTATTATAACACATAATTATTTAATAAATTAGTCCCGAGTTTCGCACTTATTAAAGCGAAAAATCACCAGTAAGCCCAGTATCTATAAGGCTTTATAGTGATTTTTATT
>CANRGQ010000039.1 GCA_947630195.1 uncultured Bacilli bacterium | reverse complement strand
CGGGATGGTAGCAGTTTGGTAGCTCGTCGGGCTCATAACCCGAAGGTCGAAGGTTCAAATCCTTCTCCCGCAACCATGGTTCGTTAGTCTAGGGGTCTATGACGCCTGCCTGTCACGCAGGAGATCACGGGTTCAAATCCCGTACGAACCGCCATTAGTTATTTACAAGCTTAGGCTTGTTTTTTTAATTCTTCAATCTCTTTGCTCATTGCCTCAATCATCTTTTGCATCATTTGAATAGTATCATTAGAATTATCATCATTATTACTACTTCCCTGTTCACTAAAAGAACCTGGGGTTTGACTATTACTTTGCTGCAGTTGCCCAATCGCTGCATTAGTACATAAATATTGGGCAATAAGCATTAACCAGTTACCTAAAGCATTTTGTTCATTAGGAGTAGAATTATCTGTAAGAATTGAACCAATAGCCACTGCTGTTAGGGAAAATAAAGAAGGAGGAACATTATTAAAATTATTCATAACTTCCTCCTTCTCTTAATTCTATGAAAATAAGTTCCTCAATAATCTTGACGAACATATAAGATTAATATTATAATTTAGATATGCTGATTTAGTTTAGTGGTAGAACAGATGCATGGTAAGCATCAGAGGACTGTTCAATTCAGTCATTCAGCACCATTTTATTTATACCTTAAAAAACTACTTATTTTTTTGTTAAGTAGTTTATTTTTTATTTATTTAATTTCTGAGAATATTCTTTAACTAAAGATAATCTTTTTTTAACATCTAAAGCCATATCTTTATATTCCGAATCATTTTCTAAAATTGGAATAATACTTTCAACTTTCACAAATAATTCTTCATTATTCTTAATTATTTCAAGCATCTTTTGTTCTAATTTTAATATTTCTTTTTCTTGTTCTTTTTTATCTCTTTTTTCATGCAATAATGCTAATATATCATTGTAAATATTTTTTAAATATTCAATAGTAGGAAAAGCGTCTTCTCCAATAATTAAATGATATCCTCTATTTCTTTCATAAAACCATAATATAATTAAGAAAGTCAGAAAAAAAGATAAAAGTGAACACATAACAGCAGCAATAAAAGTACTATTTTCTTCAACATATTTTTCTTTGTTTACTTCTATTTCTTTTACTAATCTTAAAGTATCTTGATATAAATCTTTTAAAGATAGACTTTCTTTATATTCTCTTGTAGTTTCCCCATCTATTTTTAATTCATCTAAATTTAAATTTAAATACTCATCATAAGATAGTTTTTCTATACCACTTAAATCATAAGTTTTTACCTTTCTAAAAGGACCATATTTAGATTCTTCCCATGGGGAATATTCTAATATTTCCAAACTATTTCTATCATTATATTTATATTCTTCTATTATGGTGTAAGGATTATCTTCACTAGGGTTGTAAATAGTGGTCGTATTTAAATAGTTCTTAGAAGTAAATATTTTTTTACCACCTATAAAACCTCCAATGGTGGCGCTTGCTAATAAGGCTATATTTAAGAAAAATATGCCCACATCTTTAAATAAATTTCTAAAATCTAATTTAGAATTTTTCTTATGTTCTATAATTTTTTTATCCATATCTTCTATAGATTTTTCTACTTTTATAAGTTTAGAATCTAAATCTTTTAAAATAGAAGCCTTCTCTTCAACATTTATACTAGAGTTAACTATTGCCCTTATTAAATAAAAGTCAGCATAACTTTTATTAAAACCTTTAGCATCTATCTTATCTTTAGTCATTTTAACAGTTAAGTTCTTAGGATTTTTTAAATCAATATTTTCTATATCTTTTAAAACTTCTCTATCAATAAATTCATTACTAACTAAATCCATATTATTTAAAGTTTCACTAGTGCCATAGAATTTTATTTCTTCTTTAATAAATAGATAAACAACATGATAAATATCCTCAACAATTGGACCTTCAACACTATAATCTAAAGTATTAGAATTAGTTAAATTTTTTAAGATAGTTAATATTTCTTGACGACATTCTATAAAACCTTCATTAGATTTAGTTTCTAAATTAATAAAATTTTTAATCACACTAATTAAAGATGAAGCCATAACATAAACTTCATATTTTAATAATTCATTATATAAACTTTCTAATTTAGATTTACTTTTTAAATAATCTTGTTCTAAAAAAGCACTTTGTCCTAAAGATAATTTAGGATTAGTATAATCATAACTTCTTTTAACTGAAGCATGGGTTTCTGCTAAGATTTTATTTTTTATTTCCACAAATGGTTCCACATTTAAACCAATACTTTTTAATCTTTCAATAGCGGATTCAACCTTTATTAAAGTTCTTTGATATTCTATTGCTCTATCCATTTAAGTACCCCCTTTAAGTGTTTGTTATTATAACACTGTACTTTCGTTAAGTCAATTTTCTCTTTCTTCTTTTCTTTCTCTTCTTTTGATAGAATAAACAAAATATTATTAAAATTAAACAGATACCAAAAGGAATTAAATACACGGGATTATTTTTAATAAATTCCCTTAATGATGGTTCAATTTTTTCATTTAAAATAATATCTTTTGTTATATCTTCACCTTCATAAGTAATTTTAACAGTCCCTATTTTTTCTCCTAGTTTATCTTTATAACTTAATTTTTCTTTACCATCATATTCTATTTTTAATTCATCTTCCTTAAATTCATCAGTATAAAAATAAACATCATCATCGACCTTTATTTGATAACTTTTAATAGTTGAATCTTCTACGGGTATTTCTTTAATAACATCATTTTTAGAAGTTATTAAAACATCTTGATAATTATTATTTAAATAATCAACAATTGTTAAAGCATCCATAATATTATATGGACTTCCCCATATTCTTTTGGCTCCCAAAGTTATTAAGATAAGTTCTCGATCTTTTACTTTAATTAAAGAAGCCATACATAAACCGGCATCATCAGTATAACCTGTTTTACTTCCTAATATGGAAGTAATATCCAAAGTATTATTTTGATTATAATAATTAATAGTGGAACTAACCACTAAACCATTAGTTAAAGTATAATCTTTAGTTTCATAGATTTCTTTAAATAAATCATTATTTAAAGCATATAAAAGAATTTTTAAAACTTCTTTAGGAGTGCTATAATGATTAGGTATATCATAACCCGTAACATTAACAAAATGGGTATTGGTTAATCCTAGTTTAGAGGCATTTTGATTCATTAATTCGACAAATTGAGGCGTACTCCCACTTATGGTATGAGCAAGAGCTGTGGTCGCATCCGCTCCACTTGGAAGCATGGAGGCATATAATAAATCTAACATTGTTACTTTATCTCCTACTTTTAAACCAGCAACTGAGGCATCACTTGGTATTTCTTTAAGCATTGCATCCGTTATTTCTACTTCTTTATTTAAATCATCAATATTTTCTATTGCCGTAATGGTTGTCATTATTTTAGTTAAACTCGCTATATTTATGACTTCATCACTACCAAGTTCATATAAATATCTATCATCTTTTGGATCGTATAATAAAACATTTTTAGAATATAACTCCGGTAGAGTTATTCCTAAAACTTTTAAAGGTAACAATAATATTAATAATAACCAATATATTTTTTTCATAGATTAATTATACCATTAAAAAAGGAAGCCTTAAAGACTCCTTATTCAAAAATTCCTAAATAATATTTTTTCTTACCCTTTTTAATTAAATATACTTTCTTATCGATAGCCTCTTCTTTCGTAACTAAATGCATATTATCAGTTATTTTATGATTATTTAAACTAATCGCATTACCACTTATAAGTTCTCTTGCTTCTCTTTTACTTTGACAAATACCACTGGTAACAAGAAGTTCTTCTAAAGGCATTTCTTTATCTATTGTAATTTTATCCATATCTTTAAAGTTAGTTAAAATGTCTTCACTTGAAAGTTTGGTTATGTCTTCACTAAATAAGGCTTTACTCATCATTTTAGCCTTAGCAAATTCCTCTTTTCCATGTAAGAAAGTAATTATTTCTTCGGCTAATTTTTCTTGAGCTATTCTAAGTTCGGGTTTTTCCTTATGTTTCTTTTCTATTTCTTCTATTTCTTCTTTAGTTAAGAAAGTTAATCTTTTTAAATAATCAATAACGATATCATCACTCGTATTAATTAAATATTGATATAACTCATAACTGGAAGTTTTGTTTTTATCAAGCCATAAAGCATTACCTTCGGTTTTCCCAAATTTAACGCCATTAGAGTCTAAAACTAAAGGCATTGTTAAACCATATAATTCTACATCATATTTTTTTCTGGCTAGTTCAATTCCGGTAGTAATATTTCCCCATTGGTCAGAACCCGCAACTTGTAAAGTTACACCCTTTGTTTTATAAAGTTCTAAAAAGTCCATACCTTGTAAAATAGTATAAGCAAATTCACAGAAAGTTATCCCCGACTCAAGTCTCCGATTTATAATATCTTTATCAAGCATATAATTAACATTTATATATTTACCATAATCTCTTAAAAAATCTAGGATACTTAAATCTTTCGTCCAATCGTAATTATTTACGACTTCAAAACCAAATATTTCTTTAGCTTGTTTGGTTAGACCTTCTACATTTTTTAATACTTCTTCTTTGGTAATCATTTGCCTTTCATTTGAAGGTTTAGGGTCTCCGATTAAACCGGTAGCTCCTCCAATAAGAAGGATTGGCTTATGACCGTATCTAGCAAGTCTTGAGGCAATCAAAAAGGAAGAAAAATGTCCAATGTGCATTGAGTCTGCCGTAGGGTCTGTTCCAATATAGAAAGTTAATTTTTCTTCATTTAATTTTTTTTCAATCTCGGGACTACTAATATCTTTAATAAGTCCTCGCCATTTTAAATCTTCAAAACAATTCATTTAAAACATCTCCTTTAAAAAAATAAAAAATTCAAAAATTAAGGCTTAAGGACGAAATATTTTCCGCGGTACCACCTTAATTTATGAATTTATCATACTCTTCTTATTTATAACGTAATGACCCGCTTTAACTCTGGAGTTGTAAATTCCATCAACATTAACAATTAAATTATACAATTTATTTTATGACTTCGCAATATTTTTATAACTCAATATCGACATTATGATAGATTTCCGTAACATCATCAATCGCATCTAACATATTATATAACTTTTGGAAAGTTTCGGCATCTTCCCCTTCCAAAGTAATTTTCTCTTTAGGAAACATTCCTACTTGGTCAATTGTATAATCGACATTGGGAATAAATTTCTCAACAACATCTTTTACTTTATCATGGTCATTAGGGTGCATTGAAATCATTATTTCTCCATCTTCATCTTCATAATCAATAATATCAATGCCTTCATTTAATAACTCTTCAAATATCTCTTCACTATGTTCACTTTTAAAAGCTAATACTCCTAAATAATCATAATTATAAGATACAGAATTAGTAACTCCTAGACTTTTACCTACTTTATTAAAAGCTGCTCTTACTTCCCCAACTGTTCTATTAACATTATCAGTTAAGCATTTTAAAATTAAAGTAGAGGCCCCTGGCCCAAATCCTTCATAAGTTACTTCTTGGTAGTCTTCTCCTCCGACTCCTTTAGCTTTATCAATCGCTCTATTGATAATATCACTAGGAACTTGTTGTTTCTTTGCTTTTTCAATAATTCTTTTTAAAGTAATATTAGCATCAGGATCAGGTAAGCCTTTCTTCGCTGCTAAATAAATTTCTTTGGCAAAAGTAGTATATATTTTACCTCTAGCAGCCCCTGTCTTTTGAATACTATACTTTCTTACTTCATATGCACGTCCCATAAATAAACCTCCTTATAAAATTTTTAAACTGCGTACAAATTCATAAACAAAATTTTTACTCGTCGTATTTTTCTTAATATCTTTTATTTCTTCAAAAATACTATAGATATTAAAATATGTTTTCTTCTCTTTTAACATAATATACTCTAAAGATTTTAAAATGATTTCTTTATTATCACTGGCTTTAAAGTATTTCTCTACTTTTGAAAGTAAATCCTTATTTGCTTTCCTTAAGAATATATTATACCAAAACATATGGTGATTTTTAAAGATAAAATTGTAGCCATCGTAATTATTTAAGACTTTTAAGGTATCATAATACCCTAATTTAATATTTTCATTAATTTTACTTTTATCAACATTTAAGACACTTCCGAGCATCTTAGAAGGACTTATCGTGGTTACTTTACTTTTATCTTTTATTCTTCTACTTAAACCAATACCGTGAACTTCCACAGAATATATTTTATCATATCCTTTATCTAATAACATATTAATGGGGTTATTATCATAAAAACCCCCATCAATATAATAGTTATCATCAATTAACTTTTCTAATTTAAAAACGGGTAAATTACAACTAGCTAAGATATATTCAGGCATTTTACCCGGTTTCATATCTTCTTTAAATAAATATAAGGGTTTATAATCTTTAGCTCTTACCGTAACAAGTCCAAAGTCCATTCTACTTTTTCTTATTCTCTCTTCATCAACCATTTCCGCTAAAACATTTTTTAAATTATTATTACTTATTCCTTTATTTTTAATAACTAAAGTCATTTGTTCAATCCCATAGATAAGTTCTTTAAACTTTTCTTTGTTATTTACACTATCCGTGTATTTTGTATTAAAGTTAAGTAAGGCTCCAACATCAACATTTTTCCAAAATTCGTATAATTCGGCATCCTTACCACTTACAATCATCGCGGCATTAAAAGAACCAATGGAAGTTCCTACTACGCCATCTAATCTAATACCACACTTTTTAAAGGCCAAATAAGCCCCAACTTGGTAAGAGCCTTTAACTCCTCCACCTGCTAGCACTAGCCCTGTCATCTAATCACCCTACTTCGTATCTTTTAAAGATTTTTTAATTTTACTTACTCCTAAAATTGGTTTTGCAAGTAGTTTTTGCACTACTCTATCTCTTCCTTTATTTTTTATTCTCTTATAGTAACTATTTAAACTATCCGTCCGGTAATGAATAATGTTCTCTAAAATATCACTATCGGTTAATATAGGACTATTGTAATTTTTGGCTAAGAATACTCTTTTTAAAATATAAGTCATACTAAGACCATAATACTTTAAAATATTATTTAAAATATCCCCAAATATTACTCGACCATCTTCACCCATACCGACATTAAAGATTTTTGTATTTAATTCACTCTTGTAATTAATCGCTTTAACAAAAGCATAAGCAGCATCCACATTAGTAGTTACTTCGACCACTAAATTTTTCTTAATATTATAGATAAATGGTTCTCCTTTTAGATCACTTAAAACTAAAGGAAGTCTAAATATCGTATAATTTTTTAATTTCTTTTTAATTAAATTTTCCGTCTTTAATTTATTCAAACTATAACTAGTTAAAACGTTCTCTTTAATTTTTTCTTTGGTACTAGCCCCTAAAGAGAAATCATATAAAGAAGTTGTAGAAGCATACATTAAAAAGCATTCCGGATTATATTTATTAATGGCTTTAATAATGTTCTCGGTACCTTCAATTTCAATAATACTTCCTAAAGATTCATTTAAATCTCCTAAAGGTGGCATTAACCCGGCTAAATGAATAATATAGTCATGGTCTTTAACTAAAGAAGACATTAAGACAGGGTCTAATATATCGCCTTCTACCACATTAATTCTATTTCGATATTTTTTTAATTTCTTAATTGTTTTCTTATTACTTAAATCAAGGGCTGTTATTTCATATTTACCTTCCATTAGTAAATATTTTATAACATAATAACCAATATTACCGGAAGCCCCAGTTACTAATACCTTTTTCATTTAATCTCCTATACTATAAGAGTAATAACTAATATTACTACCCCTACTATTATACCATATAATACTTCTTTTTTCTTTAAAGAGTTGCGAATTTCATTAAATAACTCAAAAAATAAGATATAGATAAGCATCCCTAAAGTAAATGATAATAAAATATGAATAATATTTTCGTTAAGATTACCAAAAATAATTAAGATAAGGGCCCCAATAAAAGAACTTAAAACTAAAAGAATAATAAGATATGGACTATATTTTTTCCCATTTAAAGAATTCCCTATTTGAAGTCCTAAAGGAATATTGTGGAGAGACACACTTAACATCATGACAAAACCACTCAAATAATTATTTAAAGTAATACTATATAAAGTTAATCCTTCTAACATATTATGAATAGATATGGCAATTATTGTAATAATACCGACATGATTTAAATGTTCTTCATGGTCATGGACATCACAATGGTTATGCTCATGATGGTGATGAGGTATTAATTTATCTATAAATACTAAAACTAAAAAACCAATAATTACTGGGATAATAAGTCTTATATCTTTAGTTTCAATTAATTCTGGCAATATATCTAAGAATATTAAACCGCCCATAATAATAAAAGCTAAACTAAAAACAAATAAAGATATCTTTTCTTCAAAATGATTATGTTTTAATAAAAGTATCCCTATTAGAAAAAATAAGCCAGTTAATATGGTATATATTAAACCTAAAACCATAATATCACCACCTAAATTGTACCATTTTATCCCAAATTAGTAAATGTAATCTAGTTAAATAATTCTTTATTTTTTTCTATTTCTAAAAGTTCTTTATAAGAATAAATCATATTATCTTTTTCACGTATTACAATACATCATAAACCTCGGTAATCGATTACCAATTACCGAGGTTTATTCTTAAAATTATTAATCTAGTTTTAACTCTATTGTGTATTTTAAGGCAGAAAAATAGGGTTCCACGCATAAGTATGGATCCCTTGCAAAAGTATATAATACTTTTTTCTCACATAATCATAATAGCATATTGTATCAACAATGTCAACATAATTTGATACTTTGTTAATCCTTTTTAGAAATGTCCCATAAAGATTTTTTTTAAATGTCCCATTAATAGTATGATAGAATATGCCTTGGAAAGGAGGTATATTTTTATATTATATGAAAAAAGATAAGGAAAAAGCTCTTAATCTTTTAAAACAAAAAGTAAATGGAGAAATTAAAATAACTTATCAAGAAATTGCTTATCAAACTGGTTATGAAAGAAAACAAATTAATAGATTTCTTAATGAGATAGAAAAAAAGGATATTTCTTCTTTATTAGTTCATGGTTTATCAAATAAACCTTCTAATAACTCTGCTTCCCCACAAGAAATAGAATTTATTAAGAACTTTAAGAAAAAATATCCGAGTATTACTATATCACAATTTAGAGATATTTACCACGAAGATATTATTTGGAATAAAGAAAAACAAGAAGATGTAAAAAAATATAATTTAAAATTAAGAAGTAAATCTTTCTTCCAACAATTATTCAAAAAAGAAGGCTGGAAATCTCCCGTAAAACATAAATGTTTTAAAGGTGATGAAACAACCCACCCTTTAAGAGATTCTTCACCTAGAAGAGGTATACTTATTATGATTGATGGTACTCCTCATGATTGGTTTCAAAATGGTAAAAATTTTTCTTTACACATGGCTATCGATGATGCAACTGGTGAAATCCTTGCTGGATGGTTTATGCCTACTGAATGTATGTTAGGTTATTGTCACTTGTTTAAAATTATTTTTGAAAAACATGGTATACCTATGATTGTTTATTGTGATAAAACAACAATTCTATGGAATAAAGAACATGAAAAACTAACACAAGTAGGTAGAATGTTAGACGAATTGGGAATTGAACTTATTTATGCTGGTTCTCCTGAAGCTAAAGGTAAAATTGAAAAAATGAACGAAACTATTCAAAACAGATTATTAAATGATATTATTAGATTTAACATTAAAACTTATGATGAACTTAACGAATGGTTTAATAATTTCTATACTGATTATATTAATAAAAAATTTGCTTATAATCCAAAAGAAGAAGATTCAGAATTTATACCTTTAGATAATACTGATTTATCAAAAATATTTTGTATTAAAGCAGAAAGAAAAATATTAAATGGCAATATGATATCTATAAATAACGAGTATTATATTCCTATTGATGATAATGGAAATGATTATGTTTTTTATAAAGGTACAGTTGTAGAAGTATGGCAAGATGTATTTAATTCTAATCTTGTTAGAATATTTAAGAATAATAAAATTTATGGTACTAGACATATTGAAGGACATAGAATAGATCTTAATAAAAAAGAACAAAAAAGAATTGATAATCAAAAGATGCTGGAACAAGTTTTAAGAGAAAGAGATGAAAGATTAAAAGCAAGGGCGAAACGAAGTTGAGTTCATTTTAACCCTTGCTTTTTAGATTTCATATAGCATAATTATTTTCATAAACAAAGCTTGTCTTTGTTTCTTATCATCGCATTTGCTAATGCAAATGCAAAATGGGACATTTCTAAAAAATCTTAACACATAATTTGATACTTTTATGTTTTAATGGCGAAAAATAAGGGCTCCACCGTTAGATAGCGCCCGTCCAAAAGTGTATAACACTTTTCCTACATATTCATATTAACATACTATAATACTTTAGTCAATATATTTTGTATCATATTTACTCAAACAAAATAACGGAGTAATAGATATATTTCGTAAAACATATCATCTCCGTTTTTAGTTTGGAAATATATTCCTAGATAACCTTTGTCTTCTATCTTCCCTAGTATATAGTCTTAACCATATATTCATTCAAGTTATAGAAGGCTCATGGCGAACCGCATTCGTATTGTTCACCCAATCGTTGTTCAAGTTGCCGTTCGAATTCACATTCCACGCATTGTAATTGCCGCTATTGCCATACCTAACTCTTATATCAAGATTACCTACTTATATTATACAACACAATTTATCAAAACAATAATTTCCTCTAAAAAAGAAAAATAGGGCACCATCAATTGACAGTCCCCATGCAAAAATGTAAAACACTTTTTCCATGCATACTCATATTAACACATATTAATGTTTATGTCAAATTATTTTTATCATTTATGTTATAATTTTTATCAATAATCTTTTTAAAATATTGATAAATAGATTTTAATAACTCATTATTATTATAATATTCTTTATGTCTTATTATTCTTTCAAAAAATAATTCGTTTAGTTCTTTGATAACATTTTCTTTTATTCCTTCGCTTGTTACTATTTCGTTAAACATGTACAAGGCATAGGTCATTTGCCTTATTCTTGAATTTTTTAATTTGTTGTTTCTAAACTCTCTCCCAACACCAGAGTTAATTAAATAATTAACTATTTTAAACTCTGGTTTAATGTGATTATCTTTTTTATTAAAATCAGATAATAAACAATTATTATGAGCAACAGCATTTCTAAGTTTAACTATTTCTCTTAAAATATAAACATTTGCCATTTCTTTTTCTATTTTGTACTCTTTTATAAAAAATTCGTAAAACCTAACTAAATCGCCAAAAGTAATTATTTCAAGAAATTCCCATATAGGTATATTTTCTAATTTTTTATCTTTATCAACATAATAATTAGAAAATATTTTATTATAATTATCACTTCCTACTTTTTTAAAAATACTATTATGAATTTTTCGAGGATGTTCTTCATCATAAAAATCTTTTTCTAAATACATATTAACTATTCTATAACCATCTTCTAAGTCTATATTGTCTATTAAATTTAATATTCTTATTTTTAAATAATGTTCAATATCAATAGTGATCTTAAAAAATAAAAGTCTTACTCTGTAATCTATAATAGCTAAATCTTTTAAATAAGCAAAATCTAAATCTATATATTTATCAATAAACTTTCCATTAACAAAATATCTTTCAAAATTATTTTTATAAGCCGTTATATTATAATAATTATTATTTTTTCTTAAATATTCTTCTGCTTCTTTTTCACTCATTATTTCAAATTTAATATTTTTACTTTTTAAATATGGCACTAATTCTTTAATTTTTAATATTGGCTTTAACTCTAATGTATCTAACTCCATAATATCACATAATTATTTATATCTCCTTTCTAAAAATGAGAAGTATATCTAATACTTCTCACTTCGAGGACTATATTTTAGTGATATTTTTTCTAAAATCAAGTCGTTCGACAAAACATGTCAAAACTTCTCATATTACAACAAAATTCGACATTTCTGTCAAACTTTGTCAACTACCACGCACTGGAAGTACGTG
>CANRGQ010000038.1 GCA_947630195.1 uncultured Bacilli bacterium | reverse complement strand
AAATCCTGTTGCAATAACCGTTACAATAACTTCATCTGTTAAATTATTATTAGGTATTGCTCCAAAAATAATATTGACATCACGATTAGATGCTAAACGAACAGTCTCAACAGCATCCTCAATTTCTGATAAAGCTAAATTTTTACCACCTGTTACATTAACAATAGCATTTTTAGCTCCTTCAATAGTTGTTTCAAGTAAAGGATTACTTACAGCTTGACGAGCAGCTTCAATTGCTCTATTTTCTCCAGCATTGCAACCAATACCAATAATTGCCGTACCACTCTTTTCCATAACGGCTTTAACATCAGCAAAATCTAGGTTAATTACTCCGGTTACGGCAATTAAATCAGATATAGATTGAACACCTCTATGTAAAACATTATCTACTTCTTTAAAGGCATCATCAAAACTAGTTGTTTTATCGATAATATCTCTTAATTTATCATTTGGAATAACAATTAAGGTATCCACATGTTTTCTTAATTCTTCAATACCTAAAAGAGCATTTTCACTTCTTCTTTTACCTTCAAATCTAAATGGTTTTGTAACAATACCAACGGTTAAAGCGCCAAGTTCTTGAGCAATTTCGGCAATTATGGGTGCAGCACCCGTTCCAGTTCCGCCACCCATACCACAAGCAACGAAAACCATATCGGCACCTTTAAGGGCATCTTCAATTTCGCCTTTACTCTCTAAAGCTGCTGCTCTTCCTATTTCCGGATTAGCTCCAGCACCTCTTCCACCAGTTATTGTTTTACCTATTTGAATTTTATTCGGAGCCTTGGAAGCATTTAAGACTTGTAAATCCGTATTTACAACATAAAATTCAACACTCTTAACTCCTTCTTCAATCATTCTATTAACGGCATTACAACCGCCACCGCCAACTCCTACTACTTTAATCTTTGCTATTTGATCCATTTGTAATTCGTTCATTTAAACACTCTCCTTAATTATCGAAAAAATATCCAAATAATTTTCCTAATAAAGAATTATCGGAAACATTTACTTTCTTAGCTGTTCCTCCTAATTCCTCTTGTTCTTCTTGATTGAAGATGGAAAATTCAACATTTCTTAATTTTAATCTACTATTATAATATTTTATATTTCCTACGGCTGTACTATAAATATTACTGCGAGCCCCAATTTCTTCTGTTTTACCGAGAATAGCTGTACTACCTAAAAGTTCATCTAGGAGAATATCAAAGTCCTCACTCTCGGTTACTCCTCCTGTAAATATTATATAACTTATTTCTTTCTTTGTTAAGAGATTAATTTGTTTTTTCACCAAATTTATGATTTCCGTAAGCCTTCCCATGACGACTTCCGAAGCATCATATTGGTTAATTTTAACTTTCTCACCATATTTATCTAAGAAGGTTAAGGCTTCATTAGGTTGGGCAAGTCTCGTATGGGCAAGCGCTAAATGTTCTTTTAAATACTTTGCATCTTCTATATTTATCTTATAAACATAGGCTAAATCATTAGTTATAGTAGCCCCACCAATATCAATAACTTCTAAGTTGGTTAAAATACCCCGGTTAAATATTGATACGGTTGTAGTTTCTTCCCCGATATTTACAAGAGCTCCAATCATTTTATTTAACTCCTTAGTTTTATGTTCGTAAAAGTCTCCTAAAGGGGAAATAACTATATCAATTAGTTCTACCCCAATACTTTTAAGACAAGCATTAATTCCTTCAATATTCTTTTTTGGAACGGTAACAACGATGGATTTCATCGTAAGTTGTTCGGCCATCATTTCTAAAGGGTTTGTTACAATCTCATCATTAACTTTAAAACTTGTCGGTAAAACAGTAACTAATTCTCGATTATCCATTACTTTATTATAAACGCATTTTTGCATTCCTTTAATTATATCTTTACTAGTTATCACTTTATCAGGACTAGTAACCGGAATAGTTCCCCCACTTAAAAGACACTCAGCATATAAACTAGGAACCGTAGCAATTACCTTTTTTACTGGTATACCTAGAATATCTTCCGCTTTTTTAAATACTTCGGAAAATGCTTCGGTTGCACTTTCAGCATTAATTACATAACCCTTTTTAATTCCTCTAGATGGAGTTTCGACACACGCCAAAATATTAATCTTGTTTTTGATTATTTCCCCAACAATTAATTTAATAAAAGATGAGCCGACATCTAAACTAGCAATAAATTTGCGCATAACTCCACTCCTATTTTCCTACCTTTTATTATATCGAAAAATAAGTGTATTAGCAAGTTTTTTGCATAAAAAAGAATTACTATTTTAAGTTTTCTAGTAATTCTTCCTTTTTCATTGAACTATAACCTTTAACACCAGCATCTTTAGCTAACGCTTTTAGTTCTGCTAATGTTTTAGTACTTAAATCTTCTTTTTTAGTTTCTTTAACTTCTTTTTTAACTTCAGTTGTTTTTTCTTCCTTTGGTTTAGATACTTTACCATTTAAAGCATCTTTAGAAGTTTCAACAAGTTTAGTAAATGATGCTGGGTCATTAATTGCAATTTCTGATAACATCTTACGATTAATAGTAATACCAGCTTTTTCTAACCCATTAATGAATTTAGAATAACTTATATCATTCATTCTACATGCTGCATTAATTCTCGTAATCCATAATTTACGGAAGTTTCTTTTATTTTGTTTACGATCACGATAAGCATAAGCACCACTGTGGAATAATTGTTCTTGCGCTGTCTTATATAATCTATGTTTACTTCCAAAGTAACCTTTTGCTTGTTTTAATACTTTACGTCTTCTATTTTTAGATACGTTTCCACCTTTAACTCTTGCCATAATTTATTACCCCCTAGATAACAGATTTTAATCTGCTAGCTTCTCCTTTCGCTAAAATTCCTTTGTTTCTTCTTTGACGTACAGCTTTAGCTGAGTCTTTACTTGTTTTATGGTTTCCATTACCTTTTTTGTAAGTAATTGTGCCATTTTTCTTTACCTTAAGTACTTTACTACTGGCTTTATGTGTTTTTTGTTTTCCCATAATTATCTCCTTCCAAATTATTTTTTAGGTGCAATTAATAAAGACATTTGACGACCTTCTAATTTTGCCTCACCTTCGGCTTGACCAAATTCTTCTAAAGATTTAGCAAAATTTAATAATACGTCTTTACCAAGTTCCGTATGGGCTAGTTCTCTTCCTTTAAATCTAATAAAGGCTTTAATTTTATGTCCTTTCTTAAGATAATCAGAAGCGTTTTTAACCCGAGTTTCAAAGTCATGAACATCGATTCTTACCGAAAGACGATATTCTTTAACTTCTTTATTACTTTCCCTTTGTTTCTTTTGCGTTTCTTTTAATTTCTTTTGTCTTTCATAACGATACTTGTTGTAATCCATAATCTTCGCCACTGGTGGCGTACTATTCTCGCTCATTAAAACAAGATCTAGTCCCGCATAGTTTGCTAAAGTTAGGGCATCAGGTAAGTTTTTAACTCCCATCTTTTCCCCATTTGGACCAATTACCATAAGTTCCGCTACTTTAATTTGGTCATTAATTTGTAGCTCATCTGTCTTTGCTATATAAAGCACCTCCATATAAACTAAAAAGTGAGTATTTATACCCACTTTAAAAACCTTAAATAAATATTTTTTCTTGGCTTTTAACCTACTCGCTTAAGCAAGTCAGGTGGATATAAATCGCTTTCCTTTTTAATAACATTGATATTGTAACACTATTAATATATGCTTGTCAACATTTTTTAGTCCTGTTTCTTTAAGGTTTTTGTAAATACATTTTTATTTAATTTGTTATAATAAGGAATAATTTCATCTAAGTATTCGTAAGGGTTTTGATTATCTTTATTAATAAGGATGGAAGATATGATATCAATGAGTTCTTTACTAATACCTAAAGAGGACATATATTCTAAATAATTATAGAACTCTTCTGGAGTCATACTAACAATGTTGTCTCTATAACAAAATTGTAAAATCATCATTATATAACAATAGATATCGGTGTTTTCATTAACTTCATAAAAACCTCCGGCAAAGTGGTCAAAATTAGCTTCTTGGTATTTTGAAGAGTAAGTATGAAGACCAGATAAACTTAAAAAATAAGCAGAAGATGGCAAGTTATGACCAATTTTAGCACTATCTAAATCCACAACATTAATTTTACCAGTTTGTTTATTTAAAATAAAATTGTTTTCGTGAATATCATTTAGATAAATATCTTTAACTTTGGTATATTCGCGAACCATTTTTAATTTTTCTAAAATAAAACCAACTTCTTTTAAATATCTAATCTTTTGTTTTAAAGGAAAAACATATTTGGAATTTAAAATATAACCTAAATTAATATTGGGTATGTAAGGCATGATGGGACCAACAATCTCATTATCAACTAAACCAAGAGATTCAGGAATAATCAACTCTTCCATATTTATTTCATCTTTATTATCAATTAAAGTATTGATTGTATAGAGCTTATTACTAAATACTTCCCCTTTATCTTGAAATAATTTCTTTAAAAGATAAGTTTGTTTTAAATAGCCTCTTTTGAAATATAAATAATACATATCGGCTTCATTATTTAAAATGCTAGTATCTAACTCTACTGGTTTTAATTTTTTAAATTGTCTTTTCGTTAAATTAACTGTTTTCATAAAATACCCCTTTGACAAGTTGTTATTTTAACAAAAGATATTCGTTTTCGCAAGAAAAAAGAAGGACTTACCTTCTAATTTTTGTTTTTTATTTTATCTTCAAGTAATTTTTGAAAATCACTTAAGGAAACAGTTTTGGTTTCTTCACTACCATACATCCGGTAACTTATCGTGTTATCATCTACTTCTTTTTGACCAATTATTAAGGTAATTGGTATTTTTCTTATAACACTTTCGCGCATTTTATAACTAAGTTTTTCTTCTCTTTTATCAAGTTCTACCCGATAATTTTCTAAAGATGCTTTGATTTTTTCACAGTATTCTAAATGATAATTGTTATTAACTGGAATAATATTTACTTGAACTGGTGATAACCAAAGTGGTAAAGCTCCTTTTGTTTCTTCTAAAATGAAGGCGGTAAAGCGGTCGAAAGTTCCAAAGATGGCTCTGTGTAAGACAACCGGAATTTGACTTTTACCTTCACTATCGATATAAGAAAGTTCAAATCTTCTAGGTAGTAAGAAGTCTAATTGACAAGTTGATAAAGTAACTTCAGGTCCCACAGCGGGTTTAACTTCCACATCTAATTTAGGGCCATAAAAGGCAGCTTCCCCAATCGCTTCATAATAAGGAATACCTAAATCATTTAAAACTTCTCTTAGTTTAGCTTCGGCATCATTCCACATTTTATCATCATCAAAATATTTTTCTTTATCTTCAGGATCTCTCAATGATAATCTAAATTTATAGTTTTTTATGCCAAAATCATGATAAACATCCAAAATGAGTTCCACTACTTTTTTAAATTCTTCACCAATTTGATCAGGTCTTACAAAAAGATGGGCATCGTTTTGACACATGCAACGAACTCTTTCTAAACCTTTAACGGCTCCGCTAGCTTCATAACGGAAGTCTGTCGCAAATTCGCCAATTCTAATTGGTAAATCACGATAACTATGAAGTTCATTGGCATAAACTAACATATGATGCGGACAATTCATTGGTCTTAAAACAAATTCTTCTTCATCAACTTTCATTGATGGGAACATATTCTCTTTGTAATGGTCCCAGTGACCTGATGTTTTATATAAATCAACTGTTCCAACACATGGCGTATAAACATGTTTATATCCTAATTTTTGTTCTTTCGCATAAATATAGTTTTCTAATTCTTTTCTTATGATTGCTCCATTAGGAAGCCATAAAGGCATCCCTTTACCAACTAAATCATGAGATGTAAAGATTCCTAAATTTTTACCAATTTTCCGATGGTCTCTTTCTTGGGCTTCTTCAAGTTCTTTTAGATAAGCATTTAAATCTTCTTCCGTTTCAAAGCAAACACCATAAATTCTTTGAAGCATCTTATTGTTGGAATCGCCTTTAAAGTAAGCGCCACTAAACTTAAGAAGTTTAAAATGTTTAAGTTCTTTAACGGTTTCCACATGAGGTCCGCGACAAAGGTCTGTAAAATCCCCTTGGGTATAACAAGAGATAACTGTTTCATCTTCATCCATTCTTTCGATTAAATCAATCTTATAAGGGTCATCCTTAAACATTTCTAAGGCTTCACTCTTACTAATTTCATGACGGACTATTCTTTTACCATCTTTAGCAATCTTTTTCATTTCGTGTTCGATTTTCGGAATATCTTCATCGGTTATTTTATAATCTCCTAAATCGATATCATAGTAAAATCCTTCGGAAATTACTGGTCCTACCCAAAATTTAGCCTCTGGGTATAAGTGTTTTACGGCTTGGGCTAGTAAATGCGCACAACTGTGATTTAAAACACTTAATCTTTCATCTTCTTTAATATTTATCATATATTCTCCTCCTTAATATGAATTTCGACTTCTATTTCTTTATTTATTAGTTCTTTAAATTTTTCTCCTAGATGGATATCTCCGATAATACTCCCATAATGAATAGGTATTACTTTCTTGGGCTTTATTTCATTAATGTAATCGAAAGCTTCCATATAATCCATGGTGTAGTGCCCTCCAATCGGAATGAAGCAAACATCAACTTTTAGATTTTTATTTTCCTCTAAAGCATCGGTGTCACCCATAATATAATAGGTTGTATCATCTAGCTCAACAACATATCCGACAAAGTTGGCTTCTTTAGGATGAAAACTTTTATGGATATTATAAGCCGGGACAGTTTTAAATTCTAAATCATCTATTTTATAACTTTGATTAGGTTTTACTACTAAATAATTTTTGGTAAGTTTATCTATTTCTCTTTCTAAAACCTCCGGAACAATAATTTTAGTAGTGTCTTTAATAACATTACTAATCGATTTTTCATCGTAATGGTCATAATGATTATGGGTTATAAAAATGTAATCGGCATCATTTAATTTCTGTTCTATTTTAAAAGGGTCAAAATAAATGTTTTTCTTACCACTTAATAAAATAGCCGATTGGGTAAATACTTTAATGTTCATGAAATCCTCCTTCCACTAAAAAAGAATGGCCCCTAAGGAGTCAAACTGACGGTACCATCCTTTGTTTTACTTAATTTAAGATAACGGTCTTACCCGAAGTTGATTGGACTTTCTAGAGAATAGTAATTATTAAACTGTTTGTTAATTTACACCTACCATTAACTCTCTTTAAAACGATTATTTAATAATCTCGTTTCTCATCATTGATTTCTCTTTAATTTTAGCACATTGCTTTTTACTTTGCAATTATTTTTCTTCCTAAGGAACTAAATCGATGCCGCCTTTATGCAAAGGGTGACATTTTAAAATTCTTTTAATTCCTAAAATGCTGCCCTTAAAGGCTCCATATTTCGTGATAGCCTCTTTGGTATATTCGGAACAAGTGGGATAAAAGCGACAAGAGGTATGACTTCTTAAAGGAAGACTTTGATAAAAGTTAATTAATTTTAGAAGTAACCATCTCACATTTATCACCAAATATAATATACCACAAACCAAAACTTTAGGAAAGGTTTAAAATTACCAAAAATAGGTATTGCAATTTACTAGTAATTATTTTATACTTAATTTGTAAACAAATGTTTGGAGATGATATTAATGTCTGAGATTTACCCTAAAAGAAATATATTATGTATTGATTTAAAAAGTTTTTTTGCCTCTTGTGAATGCATTGAAAGAGGAATAGATCCTTTTACATATCCTTTAGTAGTGGCTAATCCGAAACAAGGAGATGGCGCCATTACTCTTGCGGTTACTCCTTACTTAAAAAAGCAAGGGGTTAAATCAAGAGGAAGGTTATATGAAATCGATAAACATATTAAATATGAAATTGTCAAACCAAGAATGAATTTATATATTAAGAAAAGTAAAGAAGTTATTAGTATTTACTTAGATTATGTTAGTGATGAAGATTTACATATCTACTCTATTGATGAATGTTTTTTAGATGTAACCAACTATCTTAAAATGTATAAGAAAAGTGATGAAGAATTAGCTATGGAAATATTAGATACTATTTATAAAAAAACGGGACTTACGGCCACTTGTGGGATTGGGCCTAATATGCTTTTGGCAAAAATTGCGATGGATATTGAAGCTAAACATAATAAAAATAATATTGCCAAATGGACTTATCAAGATATCGAAGAAAAACTTTGGCCCATTACACCCCTTTCTAATATGTGGGGTATTGGCAGAAGAATGGAAAAAAGATTAAATCAAAGGGGAATTTATTCGGTTAAAGATTTGGCTCTCACCGATAAAAATAGTTTGAAAGATGAATTTGGGATTATGGGCTTAGAACTTTGGAATCACGCTAATGGAATTGATTTAAGTAAAATATCGGATTATCACAAAATTGCCAAATCAGAATCATTTAGTCATTCCCAAGTCTTATTTAAAGATTACAATGAAAATAATATTAAAATTATTATTTCGGAAATGGTCGATGTTCTCGCGGCTCGATTAAGAAAGAATAATAAACTTACGGGGTGGATTGGCCTTGGGATTGGCTATTCTAAAGAAATAGATAATGGTTTCTTTCATTCCGTAAAGTTAGATAATCCTACCGATTCTGCTTATGAAATATTAAGATATACTTTAATTATTTTTGATAAGTTTTATGAATTTTTACCGATTAGGAAAGTAACTATTTCTTGTGGGAGTCTGAAAAGAAAAGATAATGTGCAACTTAATCTGTTTGAAAGCGAAATAGAAAAAGAAGAAAAACAAAGCATTAATAAAACGATTGATGAGATTAAAAATAAATTTGGGAAAAATAGTCTTCTTAAAGCTACTAATCTTTTAAAAGACTCTACTGCCAAGGAAAGAAACTTAAAAATTGGAGGTCACTACTCATGATTGATAGAGGTATTATCAAATGGCAACCTTTTGACTCTTGTTTTAATTCTAATAAAGTTATTCATGATTTAAAGTTAGAGAAAAATTTAGTTAGTTATCCTACTCTTTCGGAAGATCAATTAGAAGTTTTAGAAGAAGAAATAACTTTAGCCTATAATTTAAAATTAAGAGTAAATATTACCTACTATTACAATGGGGAAATTAAAAATATTCAAGGACAAATCAAATATTTAGATAGTCAAAAAAAGAGACTTTATCTAAATGATAAAACTCTTTACATAAAACAAATATTACAAATTGAGGAAATTTAAAATTTTCCTTTTTTTAAAATATTTTCAATATCACTTGCATATTCATTTTCTAAAATATAGAGCATTTTATTAAGATAAAATTCCGTTGTATGATAATCTTTGGTATTATCAAATGAATATTTATCATTTATTTCATAAGATACTTCGATAATTTCTTTAGATATTTTAGAATTATACCAAGAAATTAATGGGATAGGAACCATTTCTCCATTATCATAATAGATTTCCGGAATTTGAAGTTGTTTTTTATTTAAAACAGTAACTATTTTATAAAATAAGTCTTCTTTCTTTTTGCCTAGTTTTAAAGAAACATCAATTAAATCATCGTCATAAAATTTAGAAGAAAGAGTTTTACTCGTTATTTGTTTTAAAAATTCTTCCCCATCCATTTCAATATTTAAATATAAAGCCGAATGGGCGACATTTAAATATTTACTTAAAATATCAAATAAAGTAAATACAGTTTCTTTAAATTGTTTAAAATCTTGCATTGTGACATTTTCTTTAGTATATTGTAAATTTATTTTACTAAAAGTTAAATGATTTTGATGCGGATTATGGCCTTCGATTATGGGCGTAAAAAGATTAGGACTTTCGTTATTTACTTGAAAGTTCGAAAATTCTTCCTTTAAAGAAGTACTTAAATCATTTAAAACTTCTAAATGATTATTAAAAATATTAAACCAGAATGTTACACTAAAACAATTTATATGCAAATTAATCAGATCCTTTCTTATAAGAAAAAAATAGCTATTGCTATTTTATGGTACTTTCAAAGGTACTAATCATATAGTCTATTCTTGATTTTATATCACTCGTATATTCACTAGCATTAGGTTTTTTAATAGTTAATTTATAAACTGTATCATTAGGTTTGATATATTGTTCTTCCGTATAATTATCGACTGTAACCACACAACTATTATAGGAATTAGAACCAGCATTAGAACAACTGCTAGGTAAAGTTGATTTTTCAACTACTACTAATATTTTTTCCGCATCAAGATATTTAAAGATATCTTGTGATTTATATTTAAATACCCTGAAATAATCAATATCATAACGCATGCTATAATCTAGGTCACTAACATATTTTTGGGTGGTAATTACTTCTTGTTTATTACCCACTTTAAGATTAACCATTTGTTTATCTGTTGACATATTAATTTTTATATCATTTTTTAAAACAAAGAAGTAATCCATTAAATAAACAATGGCAAAACATAAAACTATAACTCCTAAAACGACAAGAGTTTTCATAATTGTAGCGTTTTTAGTTACTTTCTTTTTACTATTCTTTTTATTACTATTATTTTTATAATTTTTACTTTGATTTGCCATAACTTCTACCTCTATTTTAATAATACTACTCATTTTTAACTTCGGCAATAAATATTCATTTTTAAATGTCAATTTAATATAAATATTGCCATTTATATTATGGTTTATATTAGTCTTTATATTCTTTTAAATCATTAATCGTTTTAGTAGTATTTTCTAAAAAAGGAAATTTATGCCAATCATATTTTTCTTTTATATTTAAATCACTAGCGATAAGTTTACGCATTAGTTGGCTTTGAGGTAAAAAGTCTAAAGTTAGATACTCTACTCCCTTTGGACTTACATAATATATATAGTTTTTATTAGGAGTTACTTCTAGACTATTTATCTTATTGAAATTTAATTTTTTTAGAATATCTTTTTCCCATTTATAATTATAATTTACGATATGAGTATGGGCATGAATAACACTTTGCGAAGTAGATTCATTACTATCAATGGTTCCATGTTCAAAAATTAAGGGATAAATACCATATATCTTTTTAAAAATACAGCGATATTTATCTAAGATACTTTTATATTCTTTTTTTAACTCTAAATCTAAATTCAAGATAGAACTAACATGTTTTTTGGGAATTACTAAAATGTAACCAGGAACTAAGGAACCTAATGTAGGTTTAATTAAAAAATTTTTAGTTTCTTCAATGGTTTGATTATAAATTTTAGTATTATCTATTTGACAAAAAGGACAATTCATTTTAACCTCTAATGACATGCTAAGATAAATTGAAGATTTTTAGAATGAGGATTTCCTAACTTTTGAATATCATAATTTTCATATATTTCTTTAACAATTAATCCTGCCTTTAGAGCACACTTTTTTACTTCTTCAATTGTAAATATTCTAAAAGTATGTGCATCTTTATAAATCTCACCATCAATTTCAAAAGTAATCTTACTTTCTTCTTTTTTGGTTTTAGGATTATAAACCCACTCCATTGTTCTTTTGATATTGCCAAAAGTATCGGTTTTTTGGCCTGAACTTTGCGGATTATGTAAATCAATTATAATTAATCCTTCATTAGATAAGATGTTTTTTAAATTAGAAAAACTCTTAACTAATTCTTGTTCATCTTTTAAATGATTTAAAACGGCAAACATCGAAATGATAACATCATATTTTTTATTAATATTAAGATTTAAAATATCTTGTAAATAAAGATTGCTATGAATTCTCATTTTGGCAATATCAAGCATTTCTTTATTTAAATCTAAGCCATCAACGATAAAGCCTTTTTGTTCTAATAAGCCGGCATGAACACCTGTCCCACATCCCACATCTAAAATATTCTTTTTACCATTTAAAAAGTTTAATAAAAATTCTACTTCTTTTTGATAGTTTTTATTTTGATAAAATATATCATAATATTTAGCAAATTCTTGATATTCCATTTATAAATCTCCTATATTAAAATCATTAATTTTAAGTTTAAAACCTTAAACAAAAATAAAGAAGTGTGTTTACATGTGTGTTTAGAAACATTTAAGTATTTAAAAACCCCATAAATACGGGGTTAAATGTTCAAATGGTGGAGGATGTGGGATTCGAACCCGCGACCCCCTGCGTGCAGGGCAGGTGCTCTAGCCAGCTGAGCTAATCCCCC
>CANRGQ010000037.1 GCA_947630195.1 uncultured Bacilli bacterium | reverse complement strand
GACATATAGTTTGTTATAAAATTTATTGTAAAAAAAGTAGGCAACTTTTTTTACATGCCTATTTTTGCCTACTTTTTCCCTTTATTTACATTAATTTCTCTTTTTTATAACTTTTTAATACCTTTTTTATTAATGATTGGTCGCACTTTATTACTTATAAACCCTTATAAACACCGGGTTTATTCAAAACTGTCCGGAGCTAAGGTATTTTGTTTTATTTTGTCGAATATCACTATATATTTTACTAATTTTAATTATTTGACTTCGTTGTTATAATGAAAGGACTTGTTTCGGTTCCTTCTCCAGATAACTTTATATTGGATGATAGATAGAAGACTGGGCGAACCGCACGCGTAAGGTCCACAATATCGTGGTCCAAGGTGCCGCCCGTATACACATTCCACGCAAGGTAATAGTAACCGTCACGGCCATACCTAGTCATCGTCCATTCATATTGACTACTATATGTTGAACTACTACTTGTTCCACGTATTATATGTAACCAACTATTTGTATTAGAACCATAACTCCATGAGTTGTAATAATCACTTGCATACATTAAGCCTACTTGGTAGTTTCCTGTTGTTTGCTTCTTTTTTTCATTTGTTATTCCTGTTGTACTTGTTGCTTGTTTATCATCTCCTATATACCATTTTGGATTACTTATTATTCCTTTCCATGCCGTATCTATTGTACTTAAAAATGTAGTGTTTAAATATGGTCTTACTGTATTACTTGCATTATCCCAATCGATATCTGAACTAAAATTTGTTGCCCATGCTATGGCTTTTACACTACTACTTTCTTTTACTGGTGTTGCTTTTATTATCTTTAATTGGTTTGCTTTTAATTCAACCAAATCATCATCTTGTTCTTGTATTCCTATTATTCTATACATGTATTTATCTTTATCACTTGTACAAGTAGATATATTACTTGTTCCAAAGCATATATAGTTATTCTTTATTTGGGAATATGTTCCTATGTATCTTATCAATTTATCATTTGTATCTTTTTTCTTTAACAAATTTGAATCGGTTGTTGTTTTTTTCATCAAGTCTAAGGCATCTTTTTTATAAGCAAAGTATATTGTACAATATACTGTCTTTTTTGTTGTTATTGTTGCTGTATTAGTTGTATCATCAAACTCTACTATTTGTTTAGTGTTCCCTAAATCTTGCCCTGTTTCATCTACACAACTTGTTCCATAGTAATAATGAGTTGTTGGACTTGGCCACTCAGTATTTGTTCCTGCATCTTCATATTCATAAGTATTTTCATCTTGAACTTTTATTGCTAAAGAATGTTCACTATTTTTCAAGACTTCTTTTGCTTTAACATTTTCTAATAATTCTTTATTATTATTTGGTCTATATAATAAATATAAAGATATTCCTTCAATTAATATTAATATAATTATTATACTTTTTAATATTTTTTTATTTTTCATTTTAATCTCCTTAACTCTTATTAAAATAGGCATAACATACATTAGGCTTAGTTGTTTTATATTTAAAACCATTGGTAATGTCATAACTAACTTCCGTTACAACATCTTTATTTGTACATTCATAATCATGATAACTATAACCACTTGTTGGTATATCTGTTACTACTTTGTATTTCTTATCTCTATGAATTACATTTCCATTATTATCTTCTTGTAAAGCAAATAATATAATTCCATCTTTTAATCCATTTTTATAACTGTAATATATTCGGCATACTACTTGATGGGCTGATGATTGAGTTATACTTATTTTAACTTCCCCTGTTGCATTATCTATTGTATGAATTGGATATTTTGCTCCAGTAGTCTCTTTAGGAATGCAATTACTTTTTTCCTCATCTAAGGCATAACCAGAATATTCTATTGGAGGCCCAACCATTACAGAATAACTTTTAGGATTTGTTATATCTTGAACATAATACATAACATTAATATCAGTATTTCTATTTAATGGTGAAGAGTCTCCTTTACCACTGAAATTTCCTACTTTTCCTGTAAATATTGGTACCCATCCACTGTCATAATTATAATAAGCATGGGTTTCTTTTATAATAACTTTAAAAAGTGTTATAAATACTATTACTAATAAAACTAGAATTATTAACAATGATTTTTTATTTTCTAAATTCTTTATTATGTTCATCATACTCTCACCCCTTTGTTGTAAATGCCGAATATTAATAACAAAATAAAAGAAATATCAACATTATTACTATTCTTCATACAATCACCTATCTTGAAATAATTGTACAATAATATCAAAAAAATTGCAACTATACGCTGACAATTTTATAATTGTTTACTGATAAAATATTTTCGAGAAAGCAAAGTGATGACAATGTTTAACCCCAAAAAAGACGATATAAATTATATATATTTAAGAGCCTCTAGAAGAATTAAGATGTTCAGAAAGTATCGTGGTTTAACGCAAGAAAAATTAAGTATGAACTCCACATTCTCTAGAGGTTTTATTGCTAATATAGAATCTCCGAAAACTTTTCAAACATTTTCGCTTGGAGTTTTATATTATTTATCTTTAAAACTAGATATACCTATTGAACTATTTGTTAAAGAGGATATATCTAAAGAATTAAAAGAACTAGGTATGGAAATAAACGAAAATGACTACAAATAAAAAATTCCTTTAAATTAAGGAATTATTTTTATTTGTTTAAATATTCTTCAATACGAAGTAAACGATTATATTTAGCTATTCGTTCACCCCTGCAAACTGAACCAGTTTTAATAAATGGAATACCAAAACCTACGGCCAAATCGGCAATAAAGGTATCTTCCGTTTCACCACTTCTATGACTAATAACTGTTTTATAATTATTTTTTTTAGCTGTAATAATTGTTTTAGTCATTTCGGAAATAGTACCGATTTGATTTGCTTTAAGTAAAATAGCATTACCAGCATTGACTTTTATTCCGGCTTCTAATAATGTGGAATTAGTACAGAAATAATCATCGCCTACTAACATAATTTTATCCCCAATTAACTTGGTTAAAACAGCTAAACTTTCTAAATCATTTTCATAAAAAGGATCTTCAATACTAATTATTGGGTAATTTTTAACTAAATCAATATAATATTTAATTAAATCATTAGAAGTTAAATAATTACCATCTATTCTATACATATTTTTATCTTTATCATATAATTCAGAGGCTGCAACATCTAGAGCAATTAATACATCTTTACCAGGTGTATAGTGCGCTTCACTTATCGCCATCATGATAAAATCTAAGGCTTCTTTAGTCTTACTTAAGTTTGGAGCAAATCCTCCTTCATCACCAACACTGGTAGCGTATCCTTTACTTTTTAAAATATTTTTTAAAGTATGGAAGATAACACTCGCAGCTTCAATTCTTTTAGATTCCCCTTTCATAATTGGAACAATCATAAATTCTTGAATGTCTAGATTATTGTCGGCATGAACTCCCCCATTAATGATATTAATCATGGGAATTGGTAAAGATACTTTACCATATGTAATATATTCATATAGTTCTTTATTTTGCAGTTTGGCTAAACATTTTAAAGAAGCTAGAGAAACTGCTAGCATAGCATTAGCGCCTAAATTACTCTTATTGGGAGTTCCATCTAATTTAAGTAAGGTTTTATCAACTGTAACTTGATCAATTTTTTGCCCAATTAAAGCATTTCTAATAATAGTATTAACATTATTAACGGCCTTTAAAACCCCTTTACCCATATATCTACTAGGATCATTATCCCTTAACTCTAAAGCTTCTTTAGAACCAGTTGAAGCCCCACTTGGAACTGAGGCTACACTTTTTATATTGTTAGCAAGAGTCATCTCTACTTCAATGGTCGGATTTCCTCTACTATCTAGTATCTCTCTTGCATAGATATCTTTTATATTCATACTACGTCACACCCTTATAATTTTAGTATAACCATATTCGGCAAAATTAACAATAGCTTATTTCGGTAAATTTTAAATTTGACAAAAATTTGCCAAAGAAAAAAGTGGTTTCCCACTTAATTAATCTAAGAAAGCATTACTTCTTTTTCTTAAAAGTAAGACATCGGCCGCATTAATTAGTCCAAGTCCTAAGATAACAATACCAATCGCTGGTATTACACCATCACCTTTAGCAAAAGCCCCGATTATACCAATTATAATAATAAATAAACCAGTTGCTAAAGTAATAAGCCAACTACTTTCATTATATTTCTTTAAAATTAAGGCATAAGTTATTTTTTGAACTCCTACGACAAACAAACTAATTCCTAAAATAATTGGTAAATATTTATATAAAACAACCGCTAAAATAGCTAAGATTATTTCAATAATTCCATAGATTAAATTTAAATTATATAAATCAATGTTTTCTCTTCTAAAATAAGAAAATATAGAAGTCATCCCCATTACTAAAATAATTAAACAAGCAAGAACAGATACAATGACATGACTCATAGTTTCATTAGTAAATAATATAAGTCCTAGTAAAACTGCGACAATACTTGTTCCAAATTCAATTAAAGTAATCGTATTAAATATTCCTTTAACTTCTCCTAATAATTTTTCCACCATAACTTATCACCTATTTTAGATTATACTAGGAATTACTTTATAATTCAAGAAAATTATGTTAAAATATAGGACAAGTGGTGATGAAGTATGCATATACAAAATATTGGGGCTTTGGAATTTTCGAATTTTGCAAGTAAGCACCCTTTATCTAATTTTTATCAAACCGTAAATTATGCGATGTTAATGGCTGAAACCGGCTATGATTATGATTTAATTGGCTTAGTAGATGATGACAATGAAATCTTGGCAGCTTCCCTAATTTTATTAAAACCCATCGGTATTAAAAGTTTTTATGGCTATGCTCCAAGAGGCTTCTTAATTGATTATGATAATCCGGTCTTATTAAAAGTATTTACGGAAGAATTAAAAAACTATTATAGTGAAAAAAATGTTATTTTTATTAAAGTTAATCCTAATATTATTATAGGTAATATTAATAATGATAATTTTGAAATTACTTATAATGAAAATAAAAATATTGTGGATACCCTAACTTTAAATGGTTATAAACATTTAGCGAACAATTTATATTTTGAAGCGCAACTACCAAGATTTAATGCCATCATCAATTTACCACTTTGTAAACCTAATGAATTTTCCAAAAATACGAAAAATAAAATTAAAAAAGGTTTAAGAAAAGGTTTAACTTTTGAAAAAGTTACGAAAGATGAAATAAATATTTTCTATAACTTAATGAAAAATAAAAAAGATAATAGTGAGTACTATTATCAAGATTACTATACAGTATTTGAAAAAGATGATGCCATTGATTTATTCTTAGTTTCTATTAACTATGAAGATTTCTTACAAAATAGTCAATATGTTTATAATGAAGAAGCTAATCGAAATACTATTTTAAATAACAAACTAGCTGATAAAGGTTATGAAAAAGTTATTAATGCCAAGATGAACAGTGATAAAGTAATGCTTTCTTACAAAAATGATATTATGGAAGCTACAAAAGGTATCACGGATAACAAAAAAGAATATATTGCCGGAGCCTTAGTCATAAGACATAATAATATGGCTAGCATTATCTTTAGTGCTTATGATAAAAAATATAAAAGATTTGCTCCCAACTATTTCTTACATTACAATTTAATTAAATATTATCAAAACGATATGAAATATTTGGATTTAAATGGCATTGTCGGTAATTTCGAAAATATTGATAATCCATACTATGGCTTAAATAGATTTAAACTAGGTTTTAATCCACACTTATATGAATACATTGGGGAATTTGATTTAATTATTAATCAAAAAAGTTATGAAAACTTATTATACAACGGAGTTCTATCTAAAACATTTGATAAAAAAGATATATTAAAAGATAACGATTAGGTTATCTTTTTTACATTCTTTCTGGAACATTTATCGCTAAGATATTAAGTAGGATATTATTAACTTTATAAACAATACTCGTTAAATATAACCAAGAACTTCTAAGGTCTTCATCACTTTCACTTAAAATAATATTTTCGGTATAAAAGCGATTAAAAGTAGTGGCTATTTTATATAAATAATCCGTTATATCATTTAAAGATTTGTTATTAAAAGCACTCATTAAAACATTATCAAAATTCGTTAAAGTTAAGATTAAATCTCTTACAAAACTTCCCCTTAGTACTTTTAAACTATCATATTTTAAATTTTGCTCTTCTGCTTTTTTAAGTAATGATTTCATTCTAATCGTACTATATAAAATATAAGGACCAGTTTTACCCTCTAAAGAACAAAACTTTTCTAAATCAAAGTTATAATCAGTTTCGGTGTTGGGTAACATATCCGCATATTTAATCGTGGATAACATGATATCTTCGGCAATGTTATCTCGGTTATCTTTAATACTTTCATTTAATCTTTTTAAACATTCACCTTTGACATCTTCAAGTAAAGTGGTAAGTTCCATGACCCCACCATCTCTTGTTTTAAAAGGTTTGCCATCTTTACCGTTCATCGTTCCAAAACCAATAAATTCTAACTTATGATTATCATCAATTATTTTACTTTTTTGGGCCGCGCGAAATACTTGGGTAAAATGTAATTCTTGTCTTTTATCAACAACATACCATATCTCATCGGGATTATAGTTTTTAATTCTTTCATATAAAGTAGCTAGTTCCGTTGTACTATATAAAATTCCTCCATCACTTTTAATAAGTAACATTGGCGGTATTTCTAATTTATCAGTGTCTTTTGATACCGGAATAACTTTAGCTCCTTCACTTTCAATAACGACATTTTGCTTATTTAAATAATCTAATAATTCAGAAGTATATTCATCAGCATCACTTTCCCCTTTATATAAATCAAAGTGGGTATTTAATCTATCATAAGCATTCTTAATATCATTTTTAGATACTTCCATAATTATTTGCCATAAAGCAAAGATTCCTCTTTCTCTTTGTTGAAGTCTCTTGGTCATTTCCCGGGCCCCATTTAAGTAGTCTTCATCATCTTTGGCTTTACTTGAGGCATAAGGATACACTTCTTTTAATAATTCCGGAGTTATAGAGACTCTTTCATATTCACCTTTATAATCTTTATCAAAAAACTTCCAATCCGGATTTCTTAAACTAAGTTCATAGATTACTAAACCTAAAGGACGGCCCCAATCACCAAGATGGGCATCAGATATGGTTTTATAACCTAAATATTCACATAATCTTTTTAAGGCTTCCCCAATATTGGCACTTCTTAAATGACCAACATGCAAAGGTTTTGCTACATTCGCTCCACCATAATCTAAAAAGATTAATTTATTTTTAGCTTCATAACTATAATCATTATGATTAATAAAGTTGATTAATGCTTCATCACTAATACTTAAATTAATAAATCCTGGTCCTGCCATATTCACATTTTTAAAAAAAGAATCTTTCTCTAAAACACTTACTAATTTATCCGCAATATCCCTTGGGTTTTGATGGTAAATTTTGGCTAAATTCATGACTCCATTATATTGAAATTCTCCTAAGTCCGGTCTATTTGATGATGTAATAATAACAAATTCATCAGAATAACCAATACTACTTAAAGAATTTTTAATTTTTTCTTCCATTATTTGATAAAATTTTTGCATTTAATCACCACAATTTCTCTCTTATTTTACCAAAATATTTGAAATAATACAAATAATCTATATGCTTTTTGGCTAATTTAGTGTATAATATTAAAAGGTGATGTAAATTATGAAGGAAAAAACGCCAACGGTAGGAAGTAAACCAAAGGCTAAAAAAGGTTTTAAGTTAAAAAAGAAAACTATATTATTAATTATATTAGTGATTGCGATACCTGTTTTAATTTATTCAGGATATCATTTAATAACTTATTTCCTAGATGCTCATAAGACCAAAAATCAAGTTGATGATTACCAAACAACTGTCGATATTAATAAAGATTCGACAGAAGGACAAGTAGTTGGAAGTGTTGATGAAGAAGGAACTCCATATTGGAATTATATTAATATGGATTTAATGAACGTTGACCTTACCGAATTAAAAGAAAAAAACAGTGATTTATCTGGTTGGATCTCATTAGATGGTACCAATGTTAACTATCCATTTGTTCATACTACCGATAATGATTTCTATTTAACCCATTCTTTTGATAAAACTACTAATAAAGCTGGTTGGTTATGGTTAGACTTTAGAAATGATTCAACAGAATTTGGTCGTAACAATATCATTTATGGTCATAATATGGCTAATAGAACAATGTTTGGTAGTTTAAAATATTTACTAAATGATGATTGGTTCAATGTTGAAAGTAATAGAGTAATAAGAATGTCTAATGAAAAATACAATACTTTATGGCAAATATTTAGTGTCTATACAATTAATACCACTAATGATTATATTCAAACTAATTTCCCATCTGATAGTGATTATCAAGCATTCTTAGATAAACTTAAAAAACGGAGTTATCGTGATTTCAATGTTCATCTAGATTCAACTGATAAAATATTAACATTATCAACTTGCCATGGAACTGGTCGTAAATTAGCAGTTCATGCCAAATTAATAAAAATAGCTACAAAATAGTAGCTATTTTTTATTGGACATTAATGACTTTAGTCTTACTTATTAATTCATGAAGTCCTCTTTTATCTTTTCTTTTACACATCATTACTAAACTTATAATAGCAAAGATTAAATAACCATAACTAACAATATAACTTACATTCATATAGTATTTGCTATTTAAAACAAAGACTAAAATAGTATTTATTAGAAGGGGTATAATACTTCCTACATAGATATAAAAACTAAATGTAGTTCTTAATAAATGCGATATTAAAGAAGCATCCTTTCCTTCTAAATTAACCACTTTTAATTTCATTATTTGCTTACCTATTGTTTGGCCTCCATTAAACTTTTGAAATAAAACAAAGTAAGCAATTATAACCACAATAATAGCAATATTATAACTTATAGTATATTTATTTAAATAATAATAGTTATCTCTATTTTGCTCAATAAATTCTTTTTCTGTTAGATTACCTTTAGAATATTCTTCTACTACTTCACTATATTTTTCATAAGTTTTTTCATATTTTTCATAACTTGGATTAATAAATTTAATACTGGTTATTAAAGATACCACAAAGAAGATAAAGACAATATCTAAGAGATATGCCCATATTCTTCTGGATATTTTAACCTCGCTCACACTTTCCATAAATTAACTCTCCGATTTAGTTGTAAGTTTAACAGATACCGTATTTTCTTTACCATTTCTAACATAAGTAATCTTAATCGTATCCCCAAATTTATATTTATATAATTCATATCTTAAATAAGCTGAATTACTAATTTTAGCATCATTAATTTTTGTTATGATATCCCCAACTTGAAGTTTAGCTTGCGCAGCAGCTGAACCATTAGTAATACCACTTATAATTACCCCACTAGTAATATCTTCAGGAATATATGGACTATATCTCATATCTCTTAGAGCACTAGTTACATCAAGTGGTGTTATTCCTATATATGGATAACTACTATCTTCACCATTAATAAATTGTTCTGCTTTTTCCACAACACTTTCAATAGGAATTGCAAATCCCATACCTTCTACTCCCGTTGATTTAATCTTAGCAGAGATTACCCCAATTACTTCACCATTACTATTACATAAAGGTCCACCAGAGTTACCACTGTTAACGGCAGCATCGGTTTGTAAAACGTTAATTACATAATCACTAGTAGATGAATTTGATAAAGATACTTCTACTAATCTTTCTTTACCCGAAATAATACCTCTAGTTACGGTCCAAGAATATACATTATCAAGTGGCGCTCCAACCGTAAATGTAGTATCCCCAACTCTTAAAGTTTCGGTTTTTCCAATAGTTACACCATCAACATCATCTTTAGCAGGCAACTCTAGTACAGCAATATCCGCATATTTATCACTACCGATAACTTTAGCTTCTACTTCATCACCATCTTCATAAGTAATTATAAATTTATCGCCATCAGCTACTACGTGATGATTAGTTATAATGTATGATTTTTTATCATCATTCTTATAAACAAACCCACTACCAAAAGATACTAAAGTATCTTTTTGATAATTTGATACAATTACAACTGAATTGTATACTTTTTCCACAGCATCTGCTATTCCTTCATCAGTTATTTGGACATCTTTCTCTATCTTCGTAACTGTCTCTTGGAATATAGCTGGAAATTTATAAATAATTCCATAAGCTAAAAATACTCCTAAAGCAACTCCAAATATCGTATAAACGATTACTCTTGTTCTTTGTTCTGATTTTTGTTTCATATTATTTTACCCTCACAATCTCTTTATAATTAGTCGGAAATCCCATTACATCTAAAACATCTGTAATCATAATGGTTTCTAACTTGCCATCTAAGACATCTAATTCATAACTAATTTCATTCATCATCATTATAAAATCATCGCTTTTTAAAATTTGCTTCAATATTATTATAATCGCAAATAAATCATTTACACCATAAATATATTCATTTTCTTCATCTTTTTCAATATTTAAAAAGTCATGATATTTAGTATGATTTATTTTTTTATGTGTTTTGTTATTAAAACACATATCTTCATGAGCGCATAAATTCCGATAGTTTGCTAAAATTGGTAAATAGTCAATTAAATCATGAACATGAACTCCATAAACATTGGCTATTTCTTCTTGATCTTCTTTTTGCAAAACTGAATATAACTCACCAACAATACCAAATGATAAAACTTTTACAACAATCCATAACGGAATATAACCATAATTCACTATATAGTGATTAGTGGCAGCATGTTGTTTTCCATTAACATTAATTTGCCTCTTCATTTTCCGAATTAAATCGTTAATTTGTCTTGTCTTAGTATAGTCTTGAACAAAGTTATCTGCATTCAAATAGTTTTGCTCTTTAAAACCATGATTTTTACTCATAACGTAAGAGAGGATACTCTTTAGGTTGTTTTCCACAATTAAAATGTTTTTAAATAAAATATTTCTTAATTGCCTATCGAAATTAAACATCCCATAAAGTTCACGAAAATTAGTCCCTTGAATGAATTTTCTACTGCCATCTTTTCTTAAAAATAAGTGTCTATAGCCACTTAAAAAGAAATAGTTTTCTCTTAAAAGAATTTCTTTGGCACTTTCAATATCATCAATGACAAGTCCCTTATTTTTTAGTATTTCAATTTGTTCATCCAAACTTTTAAATGTTTTAGACCCCATATTATTCACCTACTAAATTATAACATAAGAAACAAATTAAATATATCTATTTTTGTTGTATTTTTTATATTATTTTGGTGAAATTTAAGTGAACTTTATTTTTAATCACTTCGATAAAATCTTTTTCCGCCTTCATTTAATTCTTGTTTTATTGTTTGAGCAACAATGTAAGTTTTACCTAAAGCAACCATCTCTTTTCTAGGATCAGCGTTTTGAACGATTAAATAACAAGCAAGTCGAGATAGTTTATAATCTTCAATTATAAATTTGGCATTATTACCTTTACTAGATAATCTTTCAATCTTTAAAAAATTATCCTCAACATTCAATTTACTATTACTACAGGCATTTTTGGCCTTATCAATAACTAAATTGAAATTATCCCATCTTTTATATTGCAAAGCCTCCATTAATTCTCTAGCATACCAATATTCAAATCCGTACTCATCAATATGCTTGATACTTTCAAATATAGTTTCATTATAGTTTTCAATAGTATTCATCTTTCTTAACCTCCCTTGATAATAGAAGTATACATCACAAACTAATGATTGTCAAGCATTTTTGATACTATTTATTGAAATTTTTTTATACACTATTGTTATTATTGAATTTTCTCAAATTTTATTACCTCCTTAAAACAAGCACAACGCACTTTTTATTTAATAATTTATAATATACTTATAAAGTTTAATGTTTTCATAAATATAAATGTATTTACAAAACTAAACATATTCCCCACTTAGGGAATATGTTAACAATTGTAAAATTATTTTACAAAAGCGACATCTTCCTGACACTAGGAAGATGTTAACAATTTTTAAAACCTTTAAAAATAATCTACTACCCCTTCACTTATAACTTTTGCAATCTTTTCTTGATAATCACTATTCATAAGTAAATTTCTCTCATAAGCATTAGATAAAAAACCACATTCAATTAAAACACCTTCTATTTTTAATTTACTATACATATAAGTATCATTAGGTATTTTTTTAATTTCTCTATTACTATTTAAATCTTTATTTAAGTGATTTTGAATAATACTAGCTAGTTCTTTATTCTCTTTGTTATAAAACACTTGAGCTCCTTTATAACTAGCATCACTTAAATAATTTATATGAATACTTAAATAGATATCAGCGCCACTTTCATTAATTTTTTTTATTCGATTATCAAAATCACTTCTTTTTCGGTAATTAGCATTTGGTGTTGATAAATCATAATCACCATCTCTAGTTAAAGATACTTCGGCTCCTAGTTTTATAAGTTCTTTTTCTAAATATTTACTTATAGCTAAATTAATATCTTTTTCATATACTTTACCATAACTAGTCCCAACGTCTTCGGCCCCATGTGCAGGAATAGGAAAAGTCCAAAAATATCATTATTTCTTAAAATTCAATGTTCCATTCTATTTCTATATC
>CANRGQ010000036.1 GCA_947630195.1 uncultured Bacilli bacterium | reverse complement strand
TGCGATCAAATTAGTGATGCCTTACTTGATGCGTATATGAAGGGAGATGAAAATAGTCGGTGTGGTATTGAAGTAATGGGAGGAAAAGGTAAAATCTTTATTACTGGAGAAGTAACTAGCAAAACAAAAGTTAATATTGATTCTGTTGTTAAAAGAGTTTTAAGAGATGTGGGTTATGATGAAAACTATGAAATCATTAATAATTTAGGAACGCAAAGTCCCGATATAGCTATGGGTACTAATGATGAAGTAGGGGGTGCTGGTGATAATGGTATGATGTTTGGTTATGCTTGTAGGGATACAAAGGAATATTTACCTTTAGCCATGGTTATTTTACAAAAATTTAGTCAAGAGTATGATTTATTAAGACAAAAAGATAAGCGCTTTAAATCCGATGGTAAAGCCGAAATAACCGGGATTTATGATAATAATAAGCTAGTTAAAATTAAAACTGTAACTATTTGTTATCAAAATACAGAAGAAGAAAGAGATGTAACCGATAAAATAATTACGGACATATTTAAAAAGATATGTGATAACTATAATATAGAAATTGAAAATATCTTAATTAATCCTACAGGTAAATTTTTAATTGGTGGTTTTGAAGGCGACTCAGGACTTACGGGAAGAAAAATAGTTGTCGATAGTTATCAATCATTTGGAAGAGTTGGTGGCGGAGCTTTCTCAGGAAAAGATCCGAGTAAAGTGGACAGAAGTGGTGCTTATATGGCGAGGTATATTGCCAAAAATATATTAATTAATAATCCGGAGTATGAATGGTGCGAAGTTCAACTATCTTATGCGATAGGAATTTCTTCTCCTTTAGCTATTTACATAACGACTAATTTAGGGGATTTAGAAGTGTCAAAAGAACTATATAATAAATGTAAAGTAGCAAGTATAATTAAAACACTTGATTTACATCATGTTTGCTATGAAGAAACTGCAAAGTTTGGTCAATTTAGATGAAAAATTACGTAAAAAAGTGTATAAAATTACACTTTTTTCAATTTTTTGCATGAAAAAAAAGGAAATTCACAAAATAAAGTGAAGATTATATGTAGAAGGAGAAAAAATATGGAAAGAACAATTGAAGAGTTCGTTGAAGAAATTTCCGAGAATTTTAGTGAGCTTTTAGTGGAAGCATTTTACATTCGCTATATTCGTGAATTTCCTAAAAAGGATATGCGCAGATGTGTAAAACTAACTAAAGAAGAAATCATTAAAAAAATCGATAAACGATTCAACGATAAACTGAAGTCAATTAATTTGCCTCCAGTTTAAAAAGAAAAAAGGAGTTTTTAAAGAAACTCCTTTTTAATTATTATAGTTATTATTGTTGTTACCGAACCATCCAGCTCCAATAATTATAACTAATAAAATGAATAAAACAATCCATATAGCAGCTCCGATGCCATAACCACTTGTATATCCTGCATAACCGCCACCATAAGATGCGCCACAAGGAGTACCAGCATAGTTGCCACCATAGTAGCCATTATTACCATAATAATACATATTATACCTCCTTTATGTATCTATTATATTTTATTAATTATAGTCATATTTTGACAATAAAAAATGTAAAAGTTATTTTTCTATCATATAAAATATGATATGATTAATAGAGATGAATTATGAAAAATAAATTTTCAAAAATGGATAAACCGCTTCTTATTGTGATGATACTCCTTTGTAGTATCGGTCTTATTATGGTTTTTTCTTCCTCTTCAGTAGCGGCAATCCTTAGATATAATAAACCACCAACGTATTTTTTTATAAGACAACTAGTATTTTTAATTGCCTCGTTTATTGGGGGCATAGTTATTATTAATATCCCTTTGTCTTGGTATAAAAGAATATCTTGGTTACTTGTGGCGGGGATTATTGCCGTTTTAGTTTTACTTCTAATTTATGGAGGCCTTACGAATCATGCCCAAAGTTGGTTTTATATCCCCGGTACCGGTTTTGCTATTCAACCATCCGAGTTTGCCAAATCATTTATTATCATTTTTATGGCCACATTCTATAATAGTTTAGTAAAAAGAAAAATCAATAATGTGTATTTATATTTAATTCCTTTATCTATCGCGGGAATTATTGGCGTCTTAATTTTAATGCAACCAGACTTTGGAAGTGCCGCAATTCTTTTAGCCATTGCTTTTTGTATTTTTATAAGTGTGCCGATGCAGAAATCAAATATTCCCAAAATTGCGATGATTTTAGGAATTGGGGCGATTGTTTTAGGAGTTTTACTTTTATATAGTGGTTCGGATATTTTAAATAGTGAACAAATGAGTCGTTTTAAATTTCAAAATCCCTGTCAAAGATATAAAGAAAAAACGGGTTATCAAGTTTGTAATGGTTACATTGCCATCAATAGTGGTGGCCTAACCGGTGTTGGTATTGGTAAGAGTACTCAAAAATATTTATATTTACCCGAAAGCCATACCGATTTCATCTTTGCTGTTTTAGTGGAAGAATTAGGCCTTATTTGTGGTATTGGCGTCTTAATGTTATATGCCATTCTTTTATATCGCATCTTAAAAATTGCAAAAGAGTCTTATAACCTCCGAAATTCCATTATTGCATATGGAACATTTTGGCTCTTTGCCTTTCACATAATCATTAATTTATGTGGAATGCTTGCCATACTACCTTTAACGGGAGTACCACTACCTCTAATGAGTTATGGAGGATCCTCTACCATCAACTTTATTGCGATGTTATTCTTATGCGAAGCGGTAGCCATTGATAATAAAAGTACCAAATATAATTACGAAGTTAATAAAATTGTAAATAGTAGAAAATAAACATTTTTTACTATTTTTTTGATTTTTACAACAAATATGTTCATTTTTAGAAGAAATTTCGCGAAAAAAAAGGAAATCAGCAATTTTTTTACAATAATATAAGTGAAGGGAGGAAAAAGAAGATGGATTTTAGAGAATTTTTTGAAGAACACAAAAATGCCTTTTTAATGTCTAGTTTGGCTTTTAATATTCTATTAATAATTCTATGCGTTTATTTTTATAATGCTTATAAAAATAAAGAATGTCCCGAGTGTATTTGTAACGAAAATAAATCCGTGGCCATGAAAAGTGCAAATGAATGTCAAGCCTCCAATAATAGTAATATTAAAAGCGAAGATGACAAATTCTACATCGAAGTAAAAGGCGCAGTTCTCAAACCTGGAGTCTATGAAGTCGATAATGAAATCATGATTGATGATGTCATTAATCTTGCTGGTGGTCTATCCAAAGATGCTTATACGAATAATATTAATTTAAGTCATAAAGTATCTAGTGAAGAAGTTATCTATGTTTATACTGATGAAGAATATGCTTATCTTCATGAAGATATCTTTGGACCTACTATCGATACTAAGTGTCCTACTTCATCTTATGATATATCTGATTGTACACTGAGTGCTAAAAGTGAAATAGTTACCGAAGAAGAATACAATAAAGATACTTGGGAAAATGATGATACTTTATATGTAAGTGAAAGTGATACATCAACTACTTCCAATGATAAATGTGGTGTTCAAGTTCAAAATACGGAAACATCAACTAAACAAGAAGTAGAAGTAAGTGGTAAAATAAATCTTAATACCGCCAGTAAAGAAGAATTAATGACCCTTGATTATATTGGCGAAGCAAAAGCTAATGCCATTATTGCTTATCGACAAGAACAAGGCTCATTTAAAAGCATCGAAGAAGTAAAGAATGTTAAAGGTATCGGCGATATCTTGTATTCCAAAATTAAAGACCATATTACGGTCTAATAAGTTATATTTTATTATATGTATTTTCTTAAGTTTAGAAGTTTTAATTTTTACTAAAATTATAAATTATCAAAGTATTTACGAAAACCCTAATGTATTAGAGGGTAAAGTAATAGAGGTCGAAGAAAAAACTAATTATTATACTCTTACTATTAAGACTCCTGAGAAAGTTATTTGTAATATTCAAAAAGGGACAATAGATATTACCAATATTCTTGGGAGTAAGGTAAGAGTAGAAGGAACAAAGAAAGAATTACTAAACAATACGATTCCTAATAATTTTAATTATAAAAAGTATTTATATAATAAACATATTTATTTGTCTTTTGAGGTTAGTAATTTAAAAGTTTTAAAAGATGGAAGTATCTTTTATAAAATAAAAAGGGGATTTATAAATAGAATTAATAAAATAAGTGATAAAGACTTACAAATTAAAAATTATTTAAATCTCTTTATTTTAGGCAATAATGATTATTTAGATACTGATTTATATGATATTTATAAAACTAATGGGATATGGCATTTATTTGCTTTATCAGGATTACACTATAGTATTATAATTTTATTTTTTGAAAAAATACTCTCCAGATTTAAATTTAAGAATTTTATAATCACGGCATTTTTATTATTTTACTTATTTATGGTTGGTTATAAAATATCACTACTTCGAGTTGTAATTTATTATATTTTAAAAAATATTTTAAATTATTTGGAAATTGATTTAAGTAGTCTTAAAATATTTTGGTTAGATATGTTTATAGTTATTTTAGTTAATCCCTTTATTGTTTGTGATATCGGATTTTTATACTCTTATATTATTACTTTCTTTTTACTACTTAAACAAAGAAAGATTAAAGGAAGTTATTTTAAAGTATTACTGATAATTAGTTTAATTTCTTTTTTAGCATCATTACCAATCACCATTAATCTAAACTATGAAATAAATTTATTAAGTATTTTCGTTAATTTATTAGTGGCCCCTTTTATTACTTTTGGCGTATTCATTGTATCTATTTTAAGTTTTATTATGCCGGCATTTTTACCTATACTTAAAATAATGGTTACAATTTTAGAGGACTTAAATATCATTTTAAATAATTATAAAATTATGATGATTATTCCCAAAATACCTTATATTTTAATAATAGTTTATTATCTAATTTTATACTTTATGTTTAAGTATAATAGTATTAAATTCTTTATTAGTTTAATTTCTATTGTACTTATAAATATCTTATTACCTAAATTAGATTCTAATTATTATGTTTACTTTTTAGATGTGGGGCAGGGTGATAGTGCTATTCTCCTAAGTCCGCATAAAGAAGAAGTCATAATGGTTGATACAGGTGGAACATTTACGGATTATCATCCCGCCAAAAACACTGTTATCTTTTTAAAAAGTTTAGGAATAAAAAAGATTAATTTACTTATTACCAGTCATGGGGATAATGATCACGCTAAAGATACGTTATATTTACTTGATAATTATAAGATTGATAATATAATTCTAAATAAAAATGAAGAAAATACATTAGAAAAAGAAATAAGAGTGAAAGGGCATGTTGTAAGTACTTACTCAAGTAGTTATTTTAGTTATTTAAATATTTTTGATTATAATACTTCTAATGATGAAAATAAAAGTAGTATAATTAGTTATTTTAAAATTAGGAAATATAATTTTCTCTTTATGGGAGATGTTCCAAAGGAGATAGAAAATAAATTCTTAAATGATTATAACTTACCAGTCAACTTTTTAAAAATTGCGCATCACGGCTCTAAAACAAGTAGTAGTGTTAATTTTTTAAAAGAAGTTAATCCTAATCTAGCTATTATTTCAAGTGGACGCAATAATATTTATAATCATCCCTCTAGTGAAGTTATAGAAAATTTAGAAAAACTAAACATTAAATATTTAAATACCCAAACAAGTGGGACAATTTCTATAAAAGTAAGCCAAAATGACTACAAGATAAAAACTTATGAACCATAAAATATAATACATTATATAATGTTTTATATAGATTAAGAGCCTGGCTCTTTTTTCTTTGGGCTAAATTGACAAAATGCAAAATATATAGTAAAGTATTAATTGAATTAAGGAATTAATTCAAAATTAAAAGAGGAAACCCCATCCGTCAAAAGGGAATAATAACAATGCTAGGATTTTTATCCTAGTTTTAATTTACTAAAATTTAAAACAAAATATTGGTACTTTTCTTAAAGTGTGAGATAATATAATCATGAATACATATTTAATTGCTAGTGAAACAATTTATTATATGAACCTTAAACTTAAGGAACTTAAAGATGGCATTACTAATGTTATTACTTTTAATTTACAAGAAAATACCATGGATGAAGTTTTAGAGGAAGCAAGCTACCTCTCTATGTTTAACGATGATAAATGTCTAGTAGTTAAAAATGCCTCTCTTTTTGGAACTTCTAAAGATACGAATAAAAATAAAGAAGATAGTGGGAAACTACTTAAATATTTAGAACATGAAAATAAAAATACGAAGCTTATCTTTTTACTTAATGGGAAAGTGGATAATAAAAAGAAAATAGTAAATTTATTAAAACAAAATAATCATCTATTTATTTATCCGAGTATGAGTAGGACGGAAATGAAAAATGAACTATTAAAAATTGTTAAAGAAAATAAATATACTATTGAAGAACATACTTTGTGGTATATTGTTAATAATGCAAATGGCTCTTTTGATTTAGCCATTAATGAACTAAATAAAATTATGCTTTATTATAGTAAGCCAACCTTAATAACTTATGATGATGTTACACATTTAGTAGCGAAAACTATCAGTGAAAATAATTTTAAATTAGTAGATAGTATTATTGCCAAAGATTTAAGTAATGCCTTAATGTATTTAAATGAATCTAAAATATTTAAAGTAGATCCAAGTCTTATAATTTCTCTTTTATATCGGGAATTTAAACTGATGCTTCAAACAATATTGTATGAAGAAGAAAAATATAGTTATAGTGATATTTTAGGAGAGTTAAAACTTGCTGATTGGCAAATGCAAAAAATAAAGAATAATTTACGAATGTATAAAAAATGGGAAATCGAAGAAGAAATTGTTAAACTAGGTCAAATAGATTATGACTATAAAAGTGGAAATCGAGAAAAAGATACACTACTTATTAGTTATATTATAGATTTATGTATGTAATTTTAAAAAATTGTGTTAAAATAGAAGAACTTAAAAAGGAGGAATATTATGGCTAAGACTGTGGTTATAGGTATGTCTGGTGGTGTTGATAGTGCTGTTGCGGCATATCTTTTAAAAAAAGAAGGTTACAATGTCATTGGACTTTTTATGCGTAATTGGGATAGTTTAGTTAATGGGGAAGACTATCAAAATGATGATATTATATGTCCTCAAGAAAGAGACTATAATGATGCTTTAGATGTTTGTAAACATTTAGATATTCCTTTACATAGAGTAGATTTTATTAAAGAATATTGGGATAATGTATTTAAATATTTCTTAAGTGAACTTGAAAAAGGAAGAACTCCTAATCCCGATATGTTATGTAATAAATATATTAAATTTGATTTATTTAAAAAAGAGGCCGAAAAGCTAGGAGCTGACTTTATTGCCACAGGTCATTATGCGAGAATAAAGAATGGTAAACTCTTAAGAGCCGTGGATTTAAATAAAGACCAAACTTATTTTTTGGCGGATGTTCCCGTTAATGGTTTCAAAAACGTTTTATTTCCCATTGGGGATTATACTAAACCGGAAGTAAGAGAGATTGCGGAAAAAGAGAACATTCCTGTATCTCATAAAAAAGATTCCACAGGTATTTGTTTTATTGGCGAAAGAAACTTTCAGCATTTTGTCCAAAACTTTCTTAAAACTAATGAAGGGCCCATTATTGATGTGGAAACTAAAGAGGTTATCGGTAAGCACGAAGGACTAATGAATTATACCATTGGTCAAAGAAAAAATGTGGGCTTATCGGGACATACCGAAAGACATTTTGTTTGTGGTAAAGATGTCAAAAATAATATTTTATATGTTACTATTGGTAACCTTGAATATTTATATAGTGATGCTTGTCTAATTAGTAAAGTAAACTTCATTAGTAGTGTCCATCCTACGTTTTGTACGGCTAAATTCCGTTATCGGGGCGAAGATATTCCGGTGGAACTTGAATACTTAGAAGATAATAAAATTATGGTTAAGTATCCTTCTAAAGCCAAATCCGTAACTCCTGGTCAAGCTTGCGTTTTATATCTTGGAGAAGAATGCCTTGGCTGTGGTTTTATCGATGATGTTTATAAAGATGGGGAAAAACTTTGGTATTTATAATTTTTAAAGAATTTATGAACGTAATAAATATTTAAAAATACTACTACAAAGATATTGATAATTTCCGAAATAACTAAAGTATACATCCCAATATGGAAGTAGGATAGTATTATTAAAGTAATTATTTTAATTATGACGCCCACAATGGTAATTTTCATCGTAATGTGGGCTTTATTAATAGCTTGTAAGAAACTCATTAAAACATTTTCAATATAAAATAAAGGAAATATAGGGGCAAGAACTTTAATATAATTAAGACCTAAAGTAGTTTTATATAAAGTAGTTAAGATAAATTTAGCAAAAAAGATTAAAATGGCGGAGTATATTAGACCAATAGTTATGGAAAAGAATAAACTTTCTTTTAAGCGTTTCTTTAAAAGTTTAATATTATTATTTAAATATTGTTTACTAATTTCAGGGATTAAAGCGGATGATATTGCCGTGATAAAAAAAGAAGGTACCGTTAATATCGGAATCGTATAAGCATTATAGGCCCCATATTCGACTAAAATATATTTGTTTCCATAACCATTTAAACTAAGAAAGTTTTTTAAAATAATGGGTTCAAAAAAATAACCAATATTGCCAATTATTCTTGATGATACTGTGGGTAGAGAAATACTTAAAATATTTTTTAAAGTATATTTATCAAAGACTATATTTTGTTTTCTTATTTTAATATTTTTGGGAAGAAATGCTAAATTAACAAAAATGGAAACTAGTTCTTCAATGAACGAGAAAACAAACAAACTACATGAGGCTAAAATAATGCTTTTTTTAATAAGAAGAGGAACAATAAAGAAAATTAAAAGTCCTCTTACTATTTGTTCAATAACATTGGAAACCACATTGGGAAGCATATTTTGTTTCCCATAAAAATAACCTTTAATAATTGAAGATATCGAAATAATCGGAAAAGTTAAACTCATCGCAATAATTAGTAAATAGCATCTTTCTTCATGTAAAAGCGTATTAGCCATGAATTTAGCCGATATTATCATAAGTATTACAACAATAAAGTTAATAAGCATAATAAATATAGTGGAAGTAGATATTATCTTTAAATTATTGTGTTTATCTTCGGCCACCAACTTTGATATAGTTGTAGGTAGGGCTAAAGTGGCAATGGTAATAAGTAGAGAATAAGTAGGCATTACTAAAGAGTATAAGCCCATTACTTCGGCCCCGACTATTCTTGTAAAAATAAGACGGTTAATAAAACCTAAGATTTTGGTAATAATCCCTCCGAAGATTAAAATAAGGGTTGTTTTGACAAATAGATTAGTACTTTTCATAAATCACCTTTAAATGCAAAATAAAATATTATATAATAATATTATGAATGGAGTTGAATTTTTATGGCGCAAGCATTTGAAAAATTTAGTTCATTAATGGATTTATACAATCGTCTTTTGCCGGCTTTAAAAGCAAAAAGTGAGGAACTGCAAAGAGAAAAACTAAATATAAGTGAGAAAGATATATGGTCTTATTGTATGAAATGTAAATGGCAAAATAGAAAAGATTTACGAATACATGAGTTAGTTGATGATATTTTAAATGTGGATGCTTATAAAATTGAACTATTTATAAAAAATAAAAATTATGAGGAGTTATAATAAATGAAAGATACATACATTGATTTTGAAACATTAAAAGAAAAATTAAATTATTTTCCGGAAAGTTCTTTAAAAGTAATTGAAGAGGCTTATCTTTATGCTAAAAAGGAGCACGAGGGAGAAAAAAGACTTACGGGTGATGATTTTATTACTCATCCTTTGCATGTGGCAGAAATACTGGCCTCATTAAATGCCGATGATGTTACCATTACCTCAGCGCTTTTACACGAAGTACTTAATAATGGGAAGAATGCCACTAAAGAAGAAATAGAAGAAAAATTTGGTAGTGAAGTAGCAACGATTGTGGATAGTATTTCCAAAATAAATAAACTAGAATTAATGGATGAAACAGAGTCATCTGCTATCTACTTAAGAAAAGTTTTAGTAGGACTTGCGGAAGACCCAAGAGTTTTATATATAAAACTAGCCGATAGACTTCATAATATGCGCACCAATTGGGCCGTAAAGCAAGAAAAGCAAAAAGATAAAGCTAATGAAACAATGACTGTTTTAGTTCCAATTGCCCATCGTTTAGGAATAAACTCTATTAAAAGTGAACTAGAAGATATTTGTCTTAGTTACCTAAAACCAGATGTCTATCAAGATATCTTAGAAAAACTAGATAAAACGAAATTAGAACTTAATGATAACTTACAAGAAATGAAAGAAAGTATTTCGCATCTTTTAACCGAAAATGGGATTGAACACGAAATAAAAGGAAGGGTTAAAAGCGTTTATAGTATTTATAATAAACTTAATAATGGCAAACGTTGGGATCAAATCTATGATATTTTAGCTTTAAGAGTCTTCGTTAAAAAAGAAACCGATTGTTATACCGTTATTGGTTTAATTCATTCTAAATTTAGACCACTTCCGAAAAGATTTAAAGATTATATTGCTAATCCTAAAGCTAATATGTACCAAAGCCTACATACTTCAGTCTTTGGTTTAGATGGGGAAGTTTATGAAGTCCAAGTAAGAACTTATGAAATGGATGAGATTGCTGAAAAAGGGATGGCCTCTCACTGGTCATATAAAGAAAAAGGCACTAAAAAAGTTCAAGCCGTAATGGAACAAAAACTAGAAATGTTTCGAAATATCATTGAAACGAATAATGAAGAATCCGATTCTTCATTTGCCTCAAATGTTCAAAGTGACTTACTTAGTGAATTAATCTATGTCTTTACTCCAAAAGGTGATGTTATTGAACTTCCGAAAGATGCTACCCCTTTGGATTTTGCTTACCGGATTCATGGTAAAGTCGGAGATACTACCGTGGGAGCTATTGTTAATGATAATATTGTACCTTTATCTTATAATTTACAAAATAATGATATTGTTAAAATAATTACCAATAATAATGCGACACCTAATCAAGATTGGTTATCAATTGTTAAAACAACCCAAGCAAAATCGAGAATCAAAGCTTTCTTTAGTAAAAAAGAAAGAGAAGAGCATATTGAAAAAGGTAAAAACATCTTAGAAAAAGAAATAAGAAAGAAAAAATTAAGTATTAGTGAAGTTTTAAGTGAAGAAAACTTAAATAAAATATTTAAAGATTTAAAAATTGATAGTTTAGATGAATTATATTTACAAATAGGTTCTTTAAGATATACGGCTGGTTATATTATTTCTTTAACTACCGAAGATAAACATAATGTTGAAGATATCTTAATGGAGCGAATTGGTAAACCAAAAGTTATTCAATCTAAAAATGATGTTATTATTGATGGTAATACTAATATTATGTATTCTTTAGCTAAATGTTGTATGCCCGTTAAAGGTGATGATATTATTGGCTTTATTACTAAGGGTGAAGGTGTAAGTATTCATAAGAAGAATTGTCCAAATGTCACTGATAAGGATGACCGGATTATTCCTGTTTCTTGGAATAATGATTCTGATAGTACATACATTACCATGATTTCTTTATATGTGGCTAATCAATCTTTCTTAGTGGATTTAGTAAATGAAGCCGCTAAAGAAAAAATAACCATTATTGAAATCAAAAATAAAGATATGGATAATGGCACTACTTTATGTAATATTACCATTAAAGTTAAAGATAAAGAAGCTCTAGATCATTTTAAAAGACAACTCGAAAGTTTCAAAAATGTGGAAGTAAAGGATTAATATGAAAGTCGTAATACAAAGAAGTAAATATAGTAATGTTGTTATTGATAAAAAAATTTATAATGAAATACCTTGTGGTTTAGTCGTATTTTCTTGCTTTACCGAAGGCGATACTATTGAAGATATCAATTATATTGTTAAAAAAATAATTAATTTAAGAATATTTGATGATGAAAATGGTATCATGAATAAAAGTATAAAAGAAGTTGGTGGTAATATTTTATCCATTAGTCAATTTACTTTATATGCCGATACGAAAAAGGGTAATCGTCCTAGTTATATTAAAGCTTTAAATGGTAAAGAATCAATTAAATTATACGATTTATTTAATACAGAATTAAATAAAGAAATTAAAACCGTTACTGGCATCTTTGGAGCCGAAATGGAAATAAATATTACCAATGATGGACCAATTACAATTATTATTGACAGTAAAAATAAATAAATATTTATGTTTTTATAAGAGTGAAAGAAAATTTCATTCTTTTTTAAAGATAAAATAACTAAAGTGTCTAAAAAATAGACATTTTTTCTTTGTATATGTGATACTCTTGTAAAACAATAAGAATTGTGGTATTATGAATATGTCAAAGAAATTTGCATAAAATAAAAAAAGGAACACTTAATATTCATGTGTTGAGTGTTGCCGTTTAATTTCTTATGTTGAATCCGCCTAACTCAGTTGTTTAGGTGGATTTTTCTATTTTAAAATTAGTATGTTTATATATAATGAAAGAAAAATAATCATTATTTGCATTAAGATTAAAAAATCTTTTTTACTCATAACAATCGCCTCCTTCGTTTTGAAGTATGGCTCCACCCAACTATCAAGTATTCCTAATAATAATTATATATCATAAAAGCATCATTGTATAGCGAACAAAAGTGATTTTTTGGTATTTTTTAATATTTTCTTTTACATTTGAGAAATATTAGTTATTGACTTAATAAAGTAAATATTATATTATTTAAATGTAAGGTAGAAGAATATTTATTTTTATTTTGTAATTAATATTCGGTATTTACAACATAAGTATAAAATATAAATAATAATTAATAATATAAAAGAGGTAAGAGTATGAAGAAAGAAATTAAAAGAATAGTTTTATATGTAGCAATAATTGCATTAGTAGTTCTAAATACCCAAATCGGGGGGGGGGTTATTGTAACACCCTAATATCTTTAGTATTCATACCAAATA
>CANRGQ010000035.1 GCA_947630195.1 uncultured Bacilli bacterium | reverse complement strand
AGATGAATAAGCATCTTTTTAATTGGCTAATAAAAAAGGTTGGAAAGTTCTTTTTTTAAAAACTGTCCGGAGGTAAGCAAAATACGATAATAGTCGACAAAACTTCCTATGGACTTTTTGTTGACAAGCATTTAAAATAAATAACTGACGCAGGAAGAAGCGTTGCAAAATTACCTTTATCTTCATTCTAGTCACCTGACTATTAATGAAAAGGAAGGAGATGGTGCGTATGAGAGCAAAGACTTGGAATATAGTTTTAGTAATCATTATTTTTGTACTTTTGTACTTGCTAGTACTTAAAGATATAAAAATACCTACTCCGATAGTGATACCAGAGTAGGACACACATAGCAACGCACATTCCTGCGTTTTCTATTTATATTATACTAAAATTTATTTAAATATACAACTCAATAATGATATTTGGTGTATAATATAGATAGGTAATCTTGAAATAGTGTTAGGTATGGCTACAACAGCAACAACGGCAATTACAATGCGTGGAATGTGAATACGAGCGGCAACTTGGACTGGAACAATGTGAACAATACGTATGCGGTTCGCCAAAGCCTTCTATAACTTGAATGATTATATGATTAAGGTTATATACTAGGGAAGATAGAAGACAAAGATTATCTAGGATTTTATCCAAAACAAAAACGAAGATGGTTTATTTTACGAAATAACCTATTTACTTCGTTATTTTTAATTATTATAATAATAGCGTGATGTTATGAAAAAGGTAGTAATTATTATAATTTTGTTATGTTTTTTATTAGTGGGTATATCTCCTTTAATTAAAACTAAACTATTTAATAAGATTGATGATAATAAAGAAGGAGAAGAAGTAATAAAAGAAGAGGAAGAAGATACTTATATTGATGATAATAAAATAATATTAGGTTTATATAAAGATTATCATAACGGTAAAGAAAGAGTATTAATTAAAGAATATGAAAGTAATTTTGAGTACCATAAAGATATATCTTCTTTTGAAGTTTATTATACTAATGAAGAAAGTATTAGTAATGAAAGTCAAATAAAATTATTTGATAGATATAAAGATAATTATGAGAATGTTTTAGATTATAGAATAGGCTATAAAGTTAGTTTTAATACTATAGATGGGATGGTTAGTAAAACTGTATTAAGTCCTAAAGATACTAATGATTTTTATAATATATTAGAGGTTTATTTATATGATGATTATCATAGAAATGGTGGTTGGTATAGTCATACAACTGAAGAAGAATTTAATAAGGATACTTTACTTACTTCCATTAAATTAACAGCAGGAAAAGAAGTAGATAAGATAACTTCGGATATTACTTTAGAAGCATTCACCTATATGGAAGAAGATATAGATGAATTAGGTAATTATAAGGGTAATAGTAAATATTTAATAACCATTAAAAAAAGTAGTTGACCTACTTTCTTTTTTTGAGGATAAGAATAACTATTAGAGCAATTATACTAATACTTATAAGAGTAATTGGTAAAATATAATTATTCTTTTTAATCTTATCTTTTTTATTGGTTGTTTGTTCTTTTTTATTATTAACATCTTCTTGAACTTCATCTTTTCTTAAAGTTAAATTTTCAAACATATCATTTTTATTTATGTCTTCTCCAACTAAAGAACGATATAAACCAAAGGCTGTCGGAGCATAAGTTTTAATGTCTGTAGCCTTGGTGTATTCATTATTTTTACCATTAATCCAAGCCGTAAACCAAGTCCATTGTTGGGAAGTATGTTTACTATAACCAATTTTACTAACTTCATAAGCGGTTTTACCATTAAAATATTCTAAAGGGGTATCATAATCCATTTTGATTTGATTTTCTTTATATAAATGCAGATATAATTTTGGAGTATCCCATAAGCCATATAAATCTAGAGAATTCTTGTCATATGTATCATCATTAGCTTTTTTAATAGCGTCTTTCAAAAGATAAGTATTTAAGATGTGTTGGCCATGACTATATTCACCTTTTTCATCGTGACCGACAATTACTAAAGGTTTAAATCTTCTAATGTTTTCTACTTGATAAGTCATGGCCATATCCATGGTGATGTCTTTTTTCTCCATATTCTTTTGGGCACCATCTAAAGTTTCGGACCAAGCATCCGGAACAATTCCAATAATCGGATAATTTCTAATACCTACAGCATATAATCCGTGTAATTGTTCATGCAATCTTTTCGGATTATCATAGTGATTTGTAAAATAAACAACTTCGACATTTGCTCCTTTGGCTACATAAGTAGGAAGAAGACCTAAAAAGAATAACTGTTCATCATCACTATGGGTGGAAAATAAAAGTAAATCAGCTTTATCACAAGGAGGCATCCATTCTTCCACATAAGAAGGCAGTTCTCCTTCACTTAAAATGTAAATTTCGCCAATTTTAACATCTTCATTATATTTAACAGTAAGAATATCAGTTTTATTTTCTAACTTTATATATTCGTGTAAAAAGTTGTTTTGACCAATTTTTTGTTCTTTATCATTATAATAAATGGTTCCTTTTTGACTCTTTAATTCATATATAATATATAGGGCATTTATATTAGACCCTTTAATACTTATTTCTTCATTTTTAGAAATACTTACATAACTATTTTCGTTGTTATCGGTTATTTTATTATTAGTTTTAGCATTAATTAAAATATTGGTATCTTTAGTAATGTCCTCCGCTAAAACGGTTATTGGTAAAAGTAAAATTATTAGTAAACTTATTAACTTCTTCATTTTCTCAACTCCTAATTAAAATAATTTTTTGAAAGTTTGCTTAATCGCGGTATTTATCTCATCTAAAGTATAAGGAACTTCTTTCCTAAAATGTTTAATAACTAAAGCCGTACTTCCATCAATAAATATCGATATTTGTAATTCTTTTTGCTTGATTTTACTGGGTTCAATAACTTGATATAAGTTATTCAAAATAATTTTATTTAAGTTTCCTGTAAAAAGCAAAGGATCATTACTAGATAAAAGCATACTATAAATATCTTCATGACTCTTTAAATAAGCAAACATCGTATCAAAGAATAAATCAATATTATTTTTATTATTTAAATCATTTAAATTGCTGGTTAAAACATTTAAAGTTTCTTCTTGAAATTCTCTTGCCACATCATAAATATTATCGTAGTGGGTATAAAATGTTCCTCTGGTAATGTCCGCAAGTTTTGTAATATCGGTAACGGTAATTTTACTAAATTCTTTCTTTTCCTTAACTAAAGAGGCAAAAGCACTTCTGATTTTATCTTTAGTTTTTAAGGAAGAAGAGTTAAGCATTTTAACTTTCATTTAAACCACCAAGATTATTTTATCATATATTTAGACATAAATAAAGACAGTGTTAAAATTTAGACACTATCTAATAATTTGTTATTCATTTTTTATTTGTTTTAAGATATAATCTATCTTGTCTTTAAAGAAAAGAGGCCATTAATTTGCAAAAAATAACGGATTTTATTGTCGAAAAAAGATTATTAATTTTTATTTTAATGCTAATTTTAACTATTGCATCTTTTTTCATGATTAAATTTACGGATATAAACTATGATATTATGGAGTATTTACCTAAGACTTCCAATGTTAGAATTGGCCTAGATATCATGAATGCTAATTTTAAAGAAGAAGTAAGTACTTTAAATGTGATGGTTAAAGATTTAGATGAGGAAGATAAAAGTAAGGCTTTAAAATATTTAGAAAGTATTAAAAATGTTTCTTTGGAATATGAAAATAATAAGAATTTTAATAAAGATAATTATACTTTATTTACTTTAAATTTAGATTATGCATCATCTTCTAAAGAAGCTAAGAAAATATATCAAGATGTAACCAATTATTTTAAAGAAAATTTAGTTGATACCAGTGGCACGGTTTCGGATGAAAATAAAGTAGTTTTACCTTTTTATATTGTTGTCATTGCGGTTTTAAGTGCGTTAGTTATTTTGATTATTGCTTCCTCTTCTTATACAGAACCATTTTTATTCTTATTTGCTATTCTAGTGGCTGTTTTTCTAAATAAAGGGACCAATTTTATCTTTGGGAGTGTTTCCAATATTACTAATTCGATTGCCGCAATTTTACAAATGGCTTTATCAATGGATTATTCCATCATGCTTATGAATAGATATCGCCAAGAGAAAGAAAAAGAAAGTGATAAAGTTAAAGCCATGAAAAATGCTTTATACTATTCTTTTAAATCAATTTCGAGTAGTTCAGTAACAACCATTGTAGGTTTACTTGCTTTAGTATTTATGAGTTTTACCATTGGTAAAGATTTAGGTTTTGTTTTAGCTAAAGGAGTTTTATTTAGTTTATTAAGTATTTTTACGATGTTACCTTTCTTAATTTTAGCCTTTGATAAATTAATTACCAAAACGCATAAGAAAAGTTTTGTTATAAAATTAGATAAATTAGGTCATTTTGCTTATAAATTCCGTTACATTTATTTAGTTTTATTCTTAGTTATTTTAGTAGGTAGTTATTTTTTAAAAGGAAACTTAGGAATTTTTTATACCTCATCTGAAGTTAGTGAAGTCGAAAAATATTTCCCCGTAAATAATCAAATGGCCATTGTCTATGAAAAAAGTTTAGAGGATGAAGTTACCACTCTATGTAATACCATTAAAGATAATAAATATGTTAATGATACTTTGTGTTATGGGGTAACGATTGATGAACCTTTACTTTATAGTGAGGTAAATCCTAAATTAGAGGAATTAGATAACGACACCAAAATTGAAGATTACCTACTTAAAATTGTTTATTATCATTATCATAATCCCAAAGAAAATAATAAAATAAGTTTAAATAATTTCTTAAACTTTATTGAAAGTAATGTTTATAAAAATAAGAAAATGAATAGTCATGTAAGTAAAAGTATGAAAGAAAATATTACGAAGTTAAAGAATTTTACGAGTGCAAGCAATATTAATAAGAAAAGAACTCCGGAAGAAATAACGAATATTTTAAATATTGCCAAAGATACTTATGATGATTTAATTATTTTATATAATACAAAAGATAATAATACTACTTTAACTTTAAATGAGTTTAGTAAATATACCAAAAATAATCTTTTAACTAATCCTAAATATCAAGATAATTTTAATGATGATGTAAAAAATGAATTAGATATGTTAGAAAGATTCTCGACTAAAGATACCATTAATAAAAAAGTAGATAGTGATAAGATGGCTGAACTTTTTGGAATTGATAAAGATACCGCTAGTCAAATATATTTATACTATTTAAGCACTAAAATAAATAGTTATACTTTATCCCTACATAATTTAGCCACATTTATGGTTAATAATAGTACTGTAAAAAGTAATTTAACAGATGAAGAAATTGCTAATCTTAATAATGTAATTAAGTTTACGGATAAAAGTATTATCAACAAAAAAATGAATATTACTGAGTTTGAAAAAGAATTTGGTCTGGATACATATTTTCCAATGAATTTACTTCAAGTAATGCTAGAAATTGATAAAGATGCTGAATATACCCCTTATGAGTTTGTTGCCTTAATATTAAATAGTGAGAATATTAAAAATAGTGTCTTTATATCAGAAGAAAATAAAGAAAAATTATTTACATCATTAGGTACAGTATATACTCTTATGGATAGCGCTATGAATAATAAAGTATATACCTATAGTGAAGCAAGTAGTATGTTAGAAATTTCTAAAGATGATTTAAAAAATATCTATATCTTATATTATCAAGATAGTGTTAGATTAGATCCTTTAAAGTTTGTGAATTTAATATTAGATACCGATTTGTTGAAAGAAAATTTAAAAACTGAAGAAATAGATAATTTAACATTAATTAAAGATGTTATGGAAAGTACTAATAATAGTAAAAAATATAGTGATAAAGAATTAGCGAAATTCCTAAGTTTAGATGAAGAAAAAGTTAAATTGATTTATGGAATCTATAAAACAGATACCATTAAACCTAGTTTTAGTTATAAAGAATTTGTAGAATTTTTACTAAGTGATGTTGTACCAAATAAAGAATATAGTAGTAAGTTAAGTAGTAAAGATGTAAGTGATTTAAAGAATATTAAAAAAGTAATGGATAATTCTTTAAATAATAAAAAATATACCAGTAAAGAAGTATATAATTTATTAAAACCATTAAGTAAAGACTTGGATAAAGATTTAATTGATTTAGTTTATATTTATTATGGTAGTGTTAAAAGTTATGATAAAAAATATCAAATGACCGTAGAAGAATTTATTACTTATTTATATGAAGATATTTTAAATGATAAAAGATTTGCTGATTATATTGATAAAGATATGGAAGAAGATATTATTAAAGGTTATGATACGATTAAAGATGCGAAGGTTAATTTAACTAGTGATAAATATAATAGAGCGGTATTTAATACTTACATGGAATTTGAAAGTGAAGAAACATTTGCTTTCTTAGATAAAATAGAGGATACTTTAAAAAATAAAGGCGAGTATTATATTGTGGGTAATTCGGCGATGGCTAAAGAAATGAATAATACCTTTGATAATGAACTAAATTTAATTACCGTTTTAACTATGGCTTTTATCTTAGTAGTTGTGGCTTTCACTTTTAAATCATTAAAGATATCTACAATGCTAGTATTACTTATTCAAAGCGCCATCTTCCTAATTATGGGTATTTTATCCTTTGGAGGATCCGTTTATTTCATTTCTATTTTAATTGTTCAAAGTATTTTAATGGGAGCCACGATTGATTATGCTATTCTTTATACATCATACTACTTGGAAGCAAGAAAAGATAATGATATTGAAACATCTTTAATTAAAGCTTATAATAATTCTATCCATACTATTTTAACAAGTGCATCAATTTTAATTATTGTAACGCTTATTGTAGGTTATTTTGCATCCGAAGTTGCGGCCAAAATATGTAAAACATTATCTGAAGGAACTATTTGTGCGGCTATCTTAATTATTTTTGTTCTTCCACCAATGCTTGCTTGTTTAGATAAATTTATAGTCAAAAATAAATTGAAAAAGTCCTCTAAAAGTAAGAAAAACAGGAAAGTGGTAACAGTTGTTTCCTAAGTGTTTATGGGGAAAAGAAGAAAAAAGTTCTAAAAAAGTTCAAAATTAGTTGCAGATACCTTTGTTCGTGTGATATAATTATATTGTCCAGGAGGTTATGATGCGAAGAAGGAGAATAAAAGAAAATCCTAAAGGTCTAATAGTGTTCTTAATTCTGGGTATATTATTTACAACAGCCTTAAATTTTTCGGATGAGATCAAGAAGTTTATTTATACCTATGCTTTTCCAACTCCGTCTTATAATCTTGGCGAGATTCCTGAATATAATGGTAAGAGTTTTGTTTATGTAAATGAAAATATTCCCACCTTCACGGAAGAAGAAATAAGCACTAAAAGTAGGGAAGATTATAGTGAACTAGACTTTTTAGGAAGATGTGGTTCTGCCTTTGCTGTTTTGGGTAAAGATTTAATGCCGACCGAAGAAAGAGGCAGCATTGGGATGATTAAACCGAGTGGCTGGCATACAATTAAATATGATATTGTTGATGGTAAATATTTATATAATAGATGTCATTTAATTGGTTTTCAATTATCGGGAGAAAATGCGAATCCAAAGAATTTAATTACCTGTACAAGAGAGACAAATACGGGGGCCATGCTTGATTTTGAAAATGAAGTAGCTAGGTATATTAAAGAAACCAATAATCATGTTATGTACCGAGTTACGCCAATTTTTGAAGGCACTAATTTAGTGGCTAAAGGAATTGAAATGGAAGCTTTATCGGTAGAAGATAAAGGAGAAGGTATAAAATTTCACGTTTATATCTATAATGTCCAAAAGGGCATAGAGATAAATTATGAAACAGGGGAAAGTAAACTTATTTCATAATATTATCACAATCTTAATATAAAATATTAAATGTTTGTTAATTAAACAACTAGAAAGGAATGTTTATATGTTTAAATTATTTAAAAAATTAGGTAAAAAGCATTTTTTATATGCTTTTATATGTGTAATTTTTGTATCCATAAATGTTTATTTGGAATTAAAAATACCCGATTATATGTCTAATATTACGGTATTAGTCCAAACTGAAGGAAGTGAAATGGCCAGTATTCTAAAAGAAGGCGGATATATGATGTTATGTGCCTTCGGTAGTTTAATTGCTTCTTTTGTAGTGGGTTATTTTGCTTCTCGGGTTGCAGCTTATTTTGGTAAGATTACGCGAAAAGATATTTTTGAAAAAGTAGGTTCATTTGGTACCGAAGAAATTAAAGAATTTTCAACAAGTAGTTTAATTACAAGAACCACAAACGATGTTACCCAAGTGCAAATGCTTATTGCGATGGGCCTTCAAGCAATGATTAAAGCTCCAATTATGGCTGTTTGGGCAATTTTAAAGATTGCGGGAAAGAACTTTACTTGGACCATGATTACCGCTTTAGGAGTAGTAATATTAATTATTACAATCATTATTCTTATGATTTTAGTCTTTCCAAAATTTAAAATTGTTCAAAAATTAACTGATAACTTAAATAGAATCACAAGAGAAAATTTACTTGGTATAAGAGTTATCAGAGCCTTTAATGCGGAAGATTATCAACAAGAAAAATTTGAAAAAGCTAACGAAGAATTAAAGAATCTTCAATTATTTAATCAAAAGACTTTAGGAGTATTATCTCCAGTTATGACTTTGGTTTCATCAGGACTTTCTCTAGCCATTTATTTTGTCGGAGCAATTTTAATTGAAAAAGCAGGAATGCTTGACAAAATCAATTTATTTGGAGACATGGTAGTATTCTCATCTTATGCAATGCAAGTTTTAATGTCTTTCATGATGCTTATTATGATTTTTATTATGTATCCAAGAGCATCGGTTTCAGCTAAAAGAATTTTAGAAGTTTTAGAGTGTGAAGAACATATTAAAGATGGAAGTTTAGAAAAAGGTAAGGAAGTAGGTACAGTTGAATTTAAAAATGTTTCTTTTAAATATCCGGATGCCGAAGAATATATTTTAGAAAATGTTTCTTTTAAAGTTAATATGGGGGAAACTATTGCTTTTATTGGTTCTACTGGTAGTGGTAAATCAACACTTATAAATTTAGTGCCAAGATTTTATGATGCCACCGAAGGTGAAATACTAGTGGATGGCGTAAATGTTAAAGATTATAAACTTGCTAGTTTAAATAATATAATTGGTTATATTCCCCAAAGAGCTGTTATCTTTAGTGGGAGTATTTCATCCAATGTAACATATGGAGACAATGGTAAAGGAAAACCAAGTAAAGATAAAATTAAAGAAGCTGTTAAAGTGGCCCAAGGCGAAGATTTTGTCTTAAAGATGGAAGGCGAATATGATGCCGAAGTAGCTAGAGGAGGAACAAACCTTTCGGGAGGTCAAAAACAAAGATTAGCTATCGCTAGAGCCATTGCTAAAGATCCGGAAATCTATATTTTTGATGATAGTTTTTCTGCCCTTGATTATAAAACGGATATTTCTTTAAGAAAAGCTTTAAAGAAATATACGAAGAATGCTACTAATTTAATTGTGGCTCAAAGAATTGGCACGATTAAAGATGCGGATAAAATAATGGTTTTAGATGAAGGTAAAGTCGTAGGTTATGGAACTCATAAAGAGTTACTTCAAAATTGTCCTATTTATAAAGAAATTGCGTTATCGCAATTAAGTGCCTCTGAAATAGAAAAAGATTTAGGGGGTGAAGCTCATGCATAATGGAAGAAGAATGAATAACAATAATGGTAAGGCGAAAGATTTTAAAAAATCAATGAAGTCTTTAATTAAATATTGTCGCCCTTACTTTATTCTTATTGTAATCGCGGTTATTTTAGCCATGTTTAGTTCTATCTTATCCATTATTGGACCAGATAAATTAAGAGATATTACAAATACCATAACAGATGGCCTTTTAACTGGTATCGATTTAGATAAAGTTAAAAGTATTTCCTTAACCCTTTTAATTATCTATGTTATAAGTGCTATTTTTGGTTATCTTGAACAATTTATTATGGCTGTTGTAACCAATCGTTTTTCGAAAGATTTAAGAAAAGAAATAACGGAAAAAATAAATAGAATGCCTCTTAAATATTTTGATAAGCATAGTTATGGAGATATCTTATCGAGAGTAACTAACGATGTCGATACTTTGAGTATGACTTTAAATCAAAGTTTGGGTACATTAGTATCTTCAATAACCTTATTTATTGGTTCTTTATTTATGATGTTTATTACTAATGGTATTATGGCCATTGTGGCTATCATCTCTAGTATTATTGGTTTTGCTTTTATGCTTATTGTTATAAGCCATAGTCAAAAATATTTCTTAATGCTTCAAAATGAAATTGGCGATTTAGATGGTCATATTGAAGAAATGTATTCGGGACATAATGTGGTTAAAAGCTATAACGGAACTGATGAAGCTAATCAAAAGTTTGAGGAAATTAATGATAAAATATATGAACATTTAAGAAGAGGTCAATTCTTATCAGGTTTAATGCATCCATTTATGGCTTTCATTGGTAACTTTGGCTATGTTTGTGTTTGCATAGTGGGAGCTTTGCTTACGATGAATAATGTCATTGACTTTGGCGTAATTGTGGCTTTCATGTTATATGTAAGATTATTTACTCAACCTTTAACGCAAATTGCTCAAGCCTTCTCGAACTTACAATCAACCGCTGCGGCGAGTGAAAGAGTATTTGAATTTTTAGGTGAAGAAGAAATGGCTGATGAAAGTAAATTCACTAAAAAGTTAGAAAGAAAAGAAGTCAAAGGAGCTATCGAATTTAAACATGTTAAGTTTGGTTATGATGAAGATAAAACCATCATCAAAGACTTTAATGTTTCCGTAAAACCAGGCGAAAAAATTGCTATTGTTGGTCCAACTGGAGCTGGTAAAACTACCTTAGTTAATCTTCTTATGAAATTCTATGAAGTTAATGATGGGGAGATTTTAATTGATGGTATTCCAGTTCGGGAACTAACCAGAGAAAATATTCATAACTTATTTATTATGGTTTTACAAGATACTTGGGTATTTGAAGGAACAATTAAAGAAAACATTAAATATAATAAAGAAAATGTTTCGGATAGTAGAGTTGAAGAAGTTTGTAAAATAGTGGGACTTCATCACTTTATTAAAAGTCTACCTAATGGATATGATACTTATTTAACTGATAATGATACTTTATCTAGTGGTCAAAAACAACTTTTAACGATTGCTCGAGGGATGATTGAAGATGCTCCATTCTTAATTTTAGATGAAGCAACTTCTAGTGTGGATACGAGAACAGAAGAGTTAGTTCAAAAAGCAATGGATAAACTTATGGTAGGAAGAACATCATTTATTATTGCTCACCGTTTATCTACGATTAAAAATGCCGATTTAATCTTAATGATGGATAATGGTAATATTATTGAACAAGGTACGCATGAAGAGTTATTAAAACTTAATGGTAAGTATGCGGAACTTTATAATAGTCAATTTGAAAAAACTAGTGAATAGATAACTATTTATTAGTTTTTTTCTTTTTAGAACTATTATATAAAGACTATAAAGGATAAATGTGGTATAATATTTATTGAATATAAGAATTAGGTGTTATTTATGAAGTCATTAAATAGAAATTACGATTATTATAAACATACTAAAATAAATAATTTAAAAGAATTATTAGATGTAACCCGGAATAATTATCAAGATAGTATCGCTTTTAGTTTTTACCAAAATAATACAAGAATAGAAAAAACTTTTAATGATGTTTATCATGATGTTTTAGCCTTAAGTAACTATTTTAAAAATAATTATAAAAATAAACATATTGCTTTAATCGGTGAAAATAGTTATATTTGGATAATCACTTTTTTAGCCATTATTCTAAGTGGTAATGTTTGTGTGGTTATGGATAAGGATGTTGATGAAGAAACTTTAGTTAAACTTCTTAAATTAAGTGATAGTAAAGCTATTTGTTATTCTAAGTATTATAATTCTTTTGTAGAAAAGATGAATTATAAAAGTATTTCTTTAGAAGAATTATCTAAAATTTTAGAAGATAAAAAAGATAAAAAGATGGATTTAAAAATTGATGATGATAAAGAGGCGGCGATATTCTTTACTTCGGGAACAACGGGTGCGAATAAAGCGGTGGTGTTATCCCAAAAGAATATGGCACGAGACATATATGCCGCTTCATCTTTATTTAAACCTAATGGGCTAGTTGTGAGTGTTCTTCCTTTTCATCATGCTTTTGGCCTTATCACAAGTATTTTAAAACCTTTCTATTATGGAAAAGAAATATTCTTAAATAGTAGTTTAAAATATGTTTTAAGAGATTTAAAAGAAAATAAGCCGGATACTCTCTTTGTTGTTCCGGCTTTTGTGGAAACTTTCTATCGTCAAATATGGAAGACGGTAAGAAGTAGACATAAAGATAAATTACTTAAATATAGTTTAAAAATTAGTAATTCTTTATTAAAGATTAATATTGATTTAAGAAAGATTTTATTTAAAGAAATTCTTGAGGAATTTGGGGGTAATCTCCACTATATCATTTGTGGAGGTGCTTACCTCGATAAAAAATATGTTAAATGGTTTCGAGGTTTAGGCATAGAAATCTTAAATGGATATGGTATTACTGAATGTTCTCCAGTTGTTTCTGTTAATAGGAATCACTATTATAGAGATGGTAGTGTTGGGCAAATATGCCGAGATGTCGAAGTTAAAATTATTGATGGCGAAGTCTGTGTTAAAGGTGATATCGTAATGCTTGGTTATTACAAAGATAAAAAAGCCACCAAAGAAGTTTTAAAAGATGGTTACTTTTATACAGGTGATTTGGGTTATTTAGATAAAGATGGATTTCTATTTATTACGGGAAGAAAAAAGAATATTATTATTTTAAGTAATGGGGAAAATATTAGTCCCGAAGAAATTGAAAGTAGTCTTTTAAAAGATAAAGGAATTATGGAAGTTATAGTTTATGAAGAAGGAAATAAACTAGTGGCTAGTATTTATCCTTCCGAAGAATACTTAGGTAATCAAGAATATTTTGATAATCTTATTTATAAATATAATCGTAATAAACCGAAAAATCATCAAATTGCTTTTGTTAAATTAAGAATGGAAGAATTTCCAAAAAATAATAATCGAAAAATATTAAGAAGTAAAGTAAGAGAGGAAGAATAAAGATGAATGAAAAAGTAAAAAGTTTAATTTCAAGGACTCTAGAAATACCAGAAAGTAAGATAAATGATAAAACTAATTTAGTTAAAGATTTAGAGTTAGAATCTTTAGATTTAGTGGATTTAGTCGCTGCTTTTGAAGATGAATTTAAGGTGGAAATTTTAGATAAAGATATTAAAAACTTACAAACAGTGGAAGATATCGTTAATTATATAGAAAGTAGAAATGATTAAATTATATATTGAAGAAGGTGTATCTTCAAGAGATTTACTTAAAAAAGTTT
>CANRGQ010000034.1 GCA_947630195.1 uncultured Bacilli bacterium | reverse complement strand
GACCCGTTTACGGGTAAGTAAGAGTGACAAAGGCGATTGGCAGACTAAAAAAGCCACCAAATGGTGGCAGCCAGTAATGGGCCTTATAGGCCATTGAGAAAATCCACCTCTTTTAGGGGTGGATTTTTAATGGAATAATGTTGACAACCGTATATATACTGTATATAATTATATATACAGGTGATAAATATGGAAATAATTATTAGTAATTCCAGTAATATTCCCATTTATGAACAGATTAAAGAAGAGGTAAAAAGTAGAATAGTCTCTGGGGAATTAGAAGAAGGAATGTTACTTCCTTCCATTAGAAGTTTATCCAAAGATTTAAGATGTAGTGTTATAACGACCAAAAATGCTTATGAAGAGTTAGAAAAAGAAGGTTATGTTAAAACAATACCTTCTAAAGGTGTATATGTTAATAAAATAAATAGAGAACTAGCAAGAGAAGAACAACTTAAAAAATTAGAAAAACTAATGGAAAATGCCATAAATATTGCTAAGATAAATAATATTAGTAAAAAAGAAATCAAAGATTTAGTTAATGTTTTATATGAGGAGGAATAATGGAAAATATTTTAGAAGTTAAAAATTTAAATAAAAAGTATCCCGCCTTTGCTCTTAAAGATGTAAGTATTAATTTACCTAAAGGCGTTATTATGGGCTTCATCGGGGAAAATGGTTCTGGTAAAACAACCACGATTAAAGCTATTTTAAATATTATTAAAGACTATAATGGGCAAATTAAATTATTTGGTAAGAGTAATACAGAAGAAGTAGTAAAAGAAGATATTGGGATTGTTTTAGATGATATGTTCTTTTCGGAAATTCTTTTAATTAAAGATATTGATTTAATTATGAAAGGTATTTTTAAAAATTGGGATAGAGAAATGTTTTTCCAATATTTAGATAAATTTAATTTAAATAAAGGGCAAAAGATAAAAACTTTATCTAAAGGTATGAAAAAGAAACTAGAAATAATTACGGCAATATCTCATCATCCAAAACTTTTAATTTTAGATGAACCAACTAGTGGCTTAGATCCCGTAGCCCGGAACGAAGTTATGGAATTATTTCAAAGCTTTATTCAAAATGAAGAGTGTTCGATTTTCTTTTCCACTCATATTACCACCGATTTAGAACATATTGCCGATTACATAACTTTTATAAGTAATGGGGAAATTGTCTTAAGTAAAACGAAAGATGAAATTATGGATAATTATGGAATTGTTAAATGTAGTGAAAAAGATTTTAATAAATTTCAAAAAGAAGATTATTTAAAATGCCGGAAGAATAAATATGATTATGATGTTTTAGTGGAAAATAGAAAAGAATTTAAAAAGAAATATAAAGAACTAGTTATTGATAAAATAACTTTAGAAGACTTAATGGTCTTAATGATTAAGGGAGAATAATATGAAAGGATTTATTGTTAAAGATTTATTAATTGTTAAAGAAAATTTAAAAGCCTCACTAATTATTTTAGGTGTTTATTTACTATTATTTATAGGTAATCCTTCTAATTTATCTTTTTTGCCACCCTTTATGAGTTTTTATTTAATGCTTTCAACTTTTAGTTATGATGAATTAAATAAATGGGAAAGTTATGCTTTTAGTTTTCCCGATGGTAGAAGAAATATTGTCTTATCAAAATATATTAGTACCTTTATTTTAACGTTAATTTCTTATTCTTTAATTTTTATCTTATCTATTGGATTATCTTTATATTTGCATAATTTGAATTTGGGGGAAATGTTTATAACCTTTTTAGCCAATATGGCATCAATTATCTTTCTTCTATCCATCATTTATCCAATTATTTTTAAGTTTGGTATAGAAAAGGCCCGGATTGCTATTTTGGGACTTATTGTCGGTTTTGTCTTAATTGTTACCTTTTTTGGTAAATTATTAAGTGAGGATGCTCTTATAAAAATATTTAATAGTGCTCTATATGTACTGCCTTTTGTTATTATCATAACTCTAATTTTATCGTATTTGCTATCTTTAAAAATAATGACTAAAAAAGAATTGTAATTTTTCTTTAAGAGTAATTTTTTATCTTATTATTTAGAATAAAATTTACTCTTTTTAAATTGTCAAAAGTCCTAAATTATTTTATAATTTATTTAGGTGATGTTTGATGAAAAAACAAGTTGATGGAAATACAGCCTGCAGTAGGGTAGCTTATCTTTTTAGTGAGATTTGTAGTATCTATCCTATTACGCCATCTAGTCCAATGGCTTCGAATATCGATTATTTATCGCATAGTGATTTAACTAATCTTTATAATGGAAAACCAAAGGTTATTGAGATGCAAAGTGAAGCCGGAGCTGCTGGAACCTTACATGGGGCTTTAATTACAGGTTCTTTAGCCTCAACATTTACAGCAAGTCAAGGTTTATTATTAATGATTCCTAATATGTATAAAATTGCGGGAGAGTGTTTACCGGGAGTAATTCATGTTGCTAGTAGAACAGTGGCTACTCATGCTTTATCGATTTTTGGGGACCATTCCGATGTTTATGCCGTAAGGGATACGGGATTTTGTATGTTATCTTCATCAAACGTTTTTGATGCTCAAAATTTAGCGGCGGTGGCTCATCTTTCCGCCATTAAAGGAAGTCTTCCTTTTATTCACTTTTTTGATGGTTTTAGAACTAGTCATGAGTTAAATACGATTGAAGAAATAAATGAGAGTGAACTCTTAAAATTAGTTCCTTGGGATAGTATTGAAAGTTTTAAAAAACGAGCTTTAAATGTTAACTGTGGTTATCAATATGGGATGGCAGAGAACGAAGATATTTATTTTCAATCTGTAGAGGCTCGAAATGAATTATATAATAATATGAGTGATATTGTTAATGATTACATGGATAAGATTAATCAAATTATGCATACCGATTATAAACCATTTAATTATTATGGGGATTCCAAGGCCGAAAATATTATTATTGCCATGGGTAGTGTTACCGATACTATCAAATTAGTAGTGGATGATTTAAATAAAAAGGGTAGTAAAGTAGGACTTATAAATGTTCATTTATTTAGACCTTTTAGCACTAAATATTTACTAAATGTTTTACCTGATACCGTCAAAAATATTGCGGTTTTAGATAGAGCTAAAGCATCAGGTGGTATCGGAGAGGCCTTATACTTAGATGTGGTAAGTACTCTAAAAAATAAAAACATTAATATTGTGGGAGGTAGATATGGTCTTGCCTCTAAAAATACGACTCCAAAAGATATTTACAGTGTATATAAAATGCTTGAGGGAGAGTTAAAAAATAATTTTACGATTGGAATTACGGATGATGTAACAAATCTTTCCTTACCTATTTATGATTATTCTTTAAAACTAGATGCTACCGAAGCCAAAATCTATGGTTTTGGTTCTGATGGAATGGTTAGTGCTAGTAAAGAACTTTTAAAAATAATTGCGAAAGATGATTATTTTGTAGAAGGTTATTTTGAATACGATTCTAAAAAAAGTGGGGGTGTTACAGTCTCTAATTTAAGATGGAGCAAGAATGCTATTAATGCTCCATACTATGTTACAAATCCAAGTATAGTGGTGGTAACTAAAGAAGAATATTTAAAAACTTTAGATGTTTTAGATAGTATTGAAGAGGGTGGTATATTACTTATTAATACCGCTAAAAAAGATAGGGAGTTAGAAAGTTATTTACCAGATAGTCTTAAAAAAATAATTGTAGAAAAGAAAATAAAAGTCTATTATATTGATGCGACTAAAGTAACCATTAATCATAACATTAAAGGTAAAATTAATAAGATAATGGAAGTAATTATTTTAAACTTATTAAATATAAAAGATGCCACTTTAAAGGTGGAAAGTCTAATAAAAGAAACATTTAAAACTAAGGGTGAAGATGTTATTAACAATAATATTATGGCTTTAAAAGATTCATTAGATGACTTACATATTTTAGATAATATTACTTATGAAGAAAAACAAACTAAAGATGAAGATGATATATTTACGAAAATTAATCATCGTTTAGGTAATACTTTAAAAGTAAGTGATTTAATGCCTTTTAGAAGTGGGGCTTTCCCTTGGAATTTAGCCTCATTAGAAAAGCGAGGTATCTCATATGAAGTTCCAGTTTGGGACTTAGAAAAATGTATCGAGTGCGGTAAATGTAATATTGTTTGTCCTCATGGAGTTATCAGACCTTTATTACTTAAAGATAATGTAGGTAAAGAGGCCATAGGTAGCAAAGAATATAATTTCTATTTAGCTATCAGTGAAAAGGATTGTACCGGTTGTGGTTTATGTATTAAAAATTGTCCAACTAAAGCTCTAAGTTTTGGCGAAGGTAGTGAAGAAAATAGAGAAATAGTCAATAAATATTTTGAAGATTATGAAAATCCTAAAATAATGGATAAATTTAATATGAAGGGGGCTAGTTTAGAGAGATGTCGCTTTAAATTTAATGGAGCTTGTGCTGGATGTGGCGAAACTCCTTACATAAGACTATTAACCCAATTATTTGGGCAAGAATTAGTTATTGCTAATGCGACGGGATGTTCTTCCATTTATGGGGGAAGTGCTCCATCTACTCCTTATAGTATTCCTTGGGCTAACTCTTTATTTGAAGATAATGCCGAATTTGCTTTAGGTATGCATTTAACTTATCAAAATAAAAGAAATGCTATCGGAAAAATTATGAAAGAAAACTTAAATAAAGTTAGTGAAAATATTCAAGAATTATTTAAATTATGGTTAGATAATAAAGAAGATAATAAAATAACTACTGATGTTTATGAAAAATTAAAAGATAAAGACATACCTCAAAATTTAAAAGAATTACTTGAATATATTCCAAGTAGAGTAGTTTGGGCATTTGGTGGCGATGGTTGGGCTTATGATATTGGTTTTGGTGGACTTGATCATGTTATGAGTCAAAATGAAAATATTAAATGTTTAATTCTAGACACCGAGGTTTATTCTAATACGGGTGGTCAAGCAAGTAAGAGTAGTAAAATGGGAGCGGTTTGTGAATTTGCGGACTTTGGTAAAAAGACAAGTAAAAAAGATTTATTTAGAATAGCGATGAGTTATCCCAATTGTTATGTTGCAAGTATCTCTTTAGGCTCTAATATAATGCATACCATCAAAGTCTTTAAAGAAGCAATGGAACATAAGGGACCGGCCATTATTATTGCTTATTCTCCTTGTGTTGAGCACGGAATTAAAGATGGTATGAGTTCATCTATTTCGGAAGAACAACTAGCCGTAGATGTTGGTTATACCCTTTTAATGCGTTATAATCCCGAAGAAGATAAATTATATTTAGATAGTAAAGAACCAGACTTTAATCGTTATCACGAATTTTTAGATAATGAAGTAAGATTTAAATCTTTAAAAATTAAAGATGAAAGTTTAGCTAAAGTTTTACTCGAAAATCAAAAAGAAAATGCTATTAAAAGATATGAATATTATAAAAAAATGGTTTAAAAGAAAAAATATATTGGACTATTTCACCAATATATTTTTTAGTTACTAAATCTATAAATATTAATTGAAGGATTATTGAATAATCTAAAATTATATTTTTCATAACCAAGACCATTTGAAATAAATAATTCTTGATTATTTTCTTTATAATAATCATTTAAATAAGTCTTGGCTCCCTCTTGTTTAAAAATCCCACCATAATAGGGAATGTTTACGATACCTCCTAGGGAGTGACCGGCAATAACAGTATTGATATTATAATTTTTTAAATAATTAAAATTATCGGGTTTATGGGTAATAACAAGAGCATAATTAAAAGGAACATCGGTGGTAAGTAGAGTATTAAAATCTTCTATTTTAGTTGGATCAGTAATCCCAATTATATTAATAGGTACTTCATCTTTATAAAATAGTAATTTATTTTGATTATCTAAAAGAATAAAATTAGATTCATATAAAATATCTTTATATTCTTTTAAATTAGATTCATCATTATCCCCAATGATGGCAAATTTATAGAGATTAGCGGTCATTTTAGTTAACGTTTCTTTTAAATAAGTATAATCTTCTTCGGTGTATTTAACATCTTTTTTAAGTAAGTCCCCGGTAAAGATAATTATATCGGCATCTTCACTTTCAATTCTTTTTAATACTTTTTCTAAAGTTTTTTTTGATGTTTCCCTTTCATATAACAAATCACTAAATTGAATAATTTTTAAATCTTCAAAACTTTCCGGTATATTTTCATTTTGAATAGTATACTCTTTAACTTTAAAAGTTTTAACTTCAATATAACTACCATATAAAAATAATAAAACTAATAATATGGCAATTAAAGCTAGTATCTTTTTCATAATAATGCCCCCACTAGAATGAGTGTAAGAGAGATAAAATTATGAATGGCGTGAAATGATATATTAGTCCAAATATTATTGGAATTTGCATAAATTTTAGCTAAACTACAACCAAGGGCGCCATAAGGAATAATATATAATATTTCTAATAAATTATGCGATTCTAAACTACTTATTAAATGTAGGGAACCAAAAATAAGTCCGGATAAAATAATATAAATATTCTTATTTTTAAAAGTATCTTTTAAAGGGGCTCTTGTGAGTAATTCTTCGGTAATAGGTCCAATTAATAAAATACTTATGGTCATATAAATAGGATATCTACTAAGTAGTTCTCTATTAGCTTCTTCATTGGAGGGCATTCCCGCAAAACTACTAATGATAGCGTTACTTATTAACATTACTAAAAGTCCATATAACCAATATTTATAATTTTCTTTTAAATAAGTTTTATAGTTTTTCTTAAAATCGGTAAAATCAGGTACTATTTTTCTTCGGTAAATAAAGATAAAAACAGTTAAAATAATAAGTTCAATAGCGAGGAAACTTAAATTACTTAAAAGAAAATTACTACTCATTATATTTTTATAAAATAAGGTTTCTAATATTAAAGATAAAAAAATATATAAGATAATTAAAAGAAATTGTTTTAAAAAATCGATTAATTTTTGTTCCATATTCATTTTATCACCCATTTAAATATATCATAGAAAGGCCAAGTTATCAATCAACTTTTTTTCTTAAGATTAGCCTATATCTGTTTACAATTAGCCTTAAAAATTGATATAATATAGAAGAAAGGATTTAGTAATGAAGAAGGTTAAAAAAAGTTTTAAAAATATTTTTAAAAATATTCTAAAATATATATATTCCAATCGGCTTTTCTTATCATATCTTGTTTTAAGTATTATTGGAACAATGGTCGTAAGACATTTTACGATTGGAGGTTTTTGGGCCTATAAGCCTTTAATATGTGATATTGGTTTTATTTTATTAATCGGAGCTTTTGGTTATTTAGTTAAACCAAAAAATCAGTTTAAATACTTTTTGGCATGGCTTATATTTTTCTCTTTAGTGGAGATTATTAATTCTATTTATTATATGTGGTATGCTTCTTTTGCATCCCTTACAGAACTATCTACAGTATCTCAACTAGAAACGGTAACGGACTCTGTTTTAACACAACTCCGGATTATTGATTTTATTTATATTTTAGAACCTATTATTTTTTACTATATCCATAATTCTTTAAGAAAATCATCTTATTATAATTTAATTGGCAAAGTGGAAAAGAAAATGCCAATGTTTATTACCACTTTAATTGTTTCTTTAGTCTTCATTGGTTATACTTTTGCCAGTGCCTCTGGGGCTGATTACAGTCGTCTTTCTAAACAATGGAATAGAGTTTATATTGTGGAAAGATTTGGAATTATCATGTATCAATTTAATGATGCTGTGCAAACGGTTATTCCAAAGCTTAGTAGTTTATTTGGTTATGAAGATGCTTACAATTTAGTTAATGATTACTTTAATGATGAAACAATTGAAAAGTATGATAGTAAAAATAAGTATTCTGGTATTTTAAAAGATTATAATATTATTTATATTCATATGGAAAGTATGCAAAATTTCTTGATGAGTTTATCCTTTAATGGGGAAGAAGTAACTCCTAATTTAAATAAATTATCTAAAGAAGGTATGTTCTTTAGTAACTTCTATCCTGAAGTATCTGTAGGTACTTCATCAGATGCTGAATACATTACTTTAACGGGACTTCTTCCATCAAGTAATGGACCAGTATTTGTAAGTTATTCGGATAATACATTTAGAACTTTACCCCAATTCTTAAAAGAAAGAGGTTATTATACATTTAGTATGCATGGTAATTATCAAGCAATGTGGAATAGAAATAATGTCCATCCAAGATTAGGATACACCGATATGTATTATAGAGATACATTCACCTTTAATAATGATAGTAAAGATCCAAATAATACCGATTGGGTAGGACTTGGTATTAATGATGAATTATTCTTTGCCCAAGCTGTAGATAAATTAAAGGTAATTGAAAGTGAACATCAAAATTATTTTGGAACCCTTATTACTTTATCAAATCACTCTCCATTTGCGCCAAACCCTATCTTTACTTTAAATATTAATGATTACTTTACGGATAGTTATGGGGAACAAACTAGTACCTGCTTCTTATGTGAAAGAGATGTTGGTAAATATATTGTGAGTGCTAATTATGCCGATAAAGCTCTTGGCGAATTCATTGACTTAATCAAAAACAGTGAAGAATTTGAAAATACTTTATTTGTTTTCTATGGCGACCATGATGCGAAATTAAGTTATAAAGATATGAATTATTTATATAATTATGATCCTGTAACAGGGGAATTAAAAGATGAACTAGATCCAACTTATGTGGACTATGATAGTTATGACCATCAATTAAATAAAAAGACACCACTTATTTTCTGGACGAAAAATGAAAAATTAAGTAAGATTTTAAAAGGCGAAGTTAAATATACCATGGGTATGGATGATTTAGCTCCAACGCTATTTAATATGCTAGATATTGATTATGATTATACTTTAGGACATGATATCTTCAATATTAAAGATAATAATATTGTGGTATTCCCTAATGGTAACTTCTTAACTAAAGAAATTTACTATAATAATTCCACAAGTGAATATAAAGTATTTGATGGCGGAACTGTTGATACCAACTACTTAATGAGTAATATTGAACGTTCGGAAAGAGCCTTAGAGGTTGGTAATGCCATTATTACTTATGACTTATTTAATGAAAGAAAAAGGGCTGATTAATTATGCGAAGGAAGTACAAAATCCTTTTAGGAATAACCTTTTTTCTTATCGTTCTATGTTTAATTATTTATTTAGCGGTAACCTTTATACCTAAAGCAAGAGTAAATAATTATAAAGAAATTGATAAAATAAAGGGCTATGATTATGTTTTAGAAGATAGAGATACTTCAGTGTTACAAGAAAATTTTCATAAATTAAAAGAAGTATTAACATCATCTAGCATCGATTATAAATTGTATGCTGAATATCTATGTAAATTATTTATTATTGATTTATTTACCATGGATAATAAAGATAGTAAATATGATATTGGGGGTACAGAATATGTATATCCCGAAGTATTAGAAAATTATGAATTAAATGTTACAGATACATTATATAAATATTTAGAAAGTAAACAAAATAGTAAAAGAGATAAGTATCCAATTGTCAGTAAAATAGACCTTTTAAGTATAGAAGAGGGGAGTTATACTTATAATAAAAATGAATATAAATCCTATATTGTAAATTTAGAGTGGGATTATGAAGAAGATTTAGGATATTATAATAAAGGTGAAGTAACAGTAATAGAAAAGGATAATCATCTTTATGTAGTAAGTTTTAAAGGAGTAGAATAAAAAGATGTTTAGAAGAATAAAAAGACTATTATATATAAGTAAAACTAATTTTATTATCTATTTAGTAGGAATAGTTCTTTTTATTCTTTCTTTTGCTTTATTAAGTATATCTTTAATTAAATTAACGGGTATTGAAACCATTTTAAGAATACTAGTTATTTTATTATTGATTGTTTATGGGATGTTTTTTGCCTATAAAGCCTATCTTTATCTCGCAAATAGAAATAGGGTAAAGTTTGCTTTTTTATCTTTATTCAATCTTTTAATTATTGTTATTATGCTAATATTTTTCTATTTTATTAATACCGTTTATGGAGAACTAGGTAACTTAAGTGGTAAAGATAAAGTAAGATATACCGGTTATTTAATTAGTTTAAAAGAAACTGAGGATATTAATAAAGCGGGGATTACGTCCAATAAAGACTCTATTGAGGGTTATAGTGTGGCCCAAGAGATAATTAAGAATAATAAATTGGATTATGAACTCGTGGAATATTCTTCTTATGAAGATATGTTATATGCTTTATATAATAAAGAAATTGATGGAGCTTTTGTCGAAAGCAATTATTTAGCTTATTTTAGCTCAAATGATAGTGATGATTTATTCCATGATATTAAAGATAAAACTAAAGTAGTTTATAAAGATAGTATTTTAAGAGAAAATAATGATTTAAATTTAACAAGTAATAAAACTTTAAAAGAACCATTTACTCTTCTTCTTTTAGGGGTAGATTCAACAGAAGATACGATGGAAGCCGCAAGTTCCTTTAATGGGGATACTCTAATGCTTGTTACTTTTAACCCTCATACTTTAAATGCTACTGTCTTTAGTATTCCAAGGGACTTATATGTCCCAATTGCGTGCAGGAAGGGAAGTAAAGCCAAGATCAATTCATCAAGTGCGGGAGGAGTTTCCTGTGTTATTGATACCATTAAAGATTTAACGGGTATTAATGTCGATTATTATGCAAAGATAAACTTTAAAGGCGTAGTCGATTTAGTCGAAGCCCTTGGGGGTATTGATGTCGAAGTAACTTATAAATTCTGTGAACAAGATAGTAATCGAAATTTTGATAAAATGATTTGTCTAGATAAGGGATTCAGCCATTTAAATGGGGAAGAGACTTTGGCTTATGCAAGACACCGTCATTCCTTACCTGGTGGAGACCTTCAAAGAATTCAAAATCAACAATTAATCGTGGAAGCCATGGCTAAGAAATTAGTTTCTCTAAATACTTTAACGGATTTTAAAGATATTTTATCTTCGGTTAGTAAGAATGTGGAAACTAATTTGTCTCGAGAACAAATCTTATCAAGTTATAATATCTTAAAAGATGTGGTTATTAACTTAATGCAAGATAGTAAGAGTGTTAGTGTTAGTAAAGGTTTCTTAGAAGTATATGATTTAAAAGTTTTAACTGCCAGTGGCCTTTATAGTGCAGCTTTAGGTTATTATGAAGAAAGTCTAAATGATATTATTAAGATGATGAAGATAAATCTAGAACTTGAAGATGCCGAAATGATTAAAGATTTTACTTTTGATGCCAATACCACTTATGAACAAAAAATAGCCGGGAAAGGTATTAAGGGAGAAATTAGAGATGAAATGGTACCTGATTTTACTGGTAAAAGTGTAACCGAGGCTGAAGATTGGGGTACAAGTAAAAATATTACCATCAAAAAAGAATATGTCACTGAAGATAATACTTTGTATAATAGCGAGGTTAACGTTGGTTTAATTGCCGGTCAAAGTGTTAAGGCGGGGGCCTCAACAAACAATGTTAAAGAATTAACAATTTATATCAATAGTGTATTAGAATAAAAAAGAATTCCTTAATAAAAAGGAATTTTTTTATGGAATTATTTATTTTTAGGATAAGGTATTCTTACATTAGTTTTATTAAGTAAATAATCTATTGAGACATTATAAAAATCTGCTAGTTCACTTAAGTAATTAATTGGTATTAATCTTTTTCCTATTTCATATTCGGAATATTGTTGCTGTTTAATTTTTAATATTTTAGCTACATCTTTTTGGTATAAATCCCTATCTTCTCTTATTTCTTTTAATCTATCTATATTCATTTTTTATCACCTATATCTATTTTTACATACAAAACATTACTTGTATTGACAACACAAAACATATTTTGTATAATGAATATGAAAAAATATAATAGTGTAGATATATTTTTATACAATTTTTTAAAGTTGTGTTTTTAAATTTAAAATTAAAATTCGGTAAATGCAACATATAAAAAGGAGGTAGATATGATAAAAGAGAAATTGAAAAAATTATTAAATATAAAAGCTTTATATTTTGTTATATGTATTTTTGTTATTGCATTATTTATATGTTTAAAAAATACCCACGCTTATTATAATTATTCAACGGGACCTGTACCTATATTCACTGGAAAGGTAGGTAATTTTGCTGGTAAAGGAGATACTAGTCCTTTAACTGATAGGACTACCGATGTTAACTTAATGTTCTATGTTCAAGATATAACTAATCCTAAAAATTATACCATAATGGAAGGAACACCGGCATTAGTATCAGGTTATGTTGTAAATGATAAAAAGAGTAATTGTATCCCAACAAGTGGAACTTATACAATGCATAAAGATAAAGTATATTCCATTGCAGAAGACGGACTCGTAACTGTAGAAGTATCTGAAAGCAATCCAAATCAAATAGTATGTCGGATATATTATGATTATGAACAATTAACAGATAAGGATATTATAGTCTTTGCCTTAATAGAAGATTCATTAGGAATGGTAATTAATGATAAAAATAATAAACATTATACAATGACAGAAACAATACCAACCAGTGGATATACATATGATAGTACTATATCAAATTGTAATAATACAAATAATATTAAAACAACAATAAGTTATGATACAAGTAAAGGCTTTTCATTTGAAACAGATGGACCAAATATATGCTATGCGTATTTTAATAAAAATTAAGGAGTTGAAAATATATGAAGAAGAAAGTATTTAATGTAATATTAATAATATTAACCATAGGAATGATATATGAAGGATATAGTTTCTTTAATATAAAACAAGATAACAAAGTCTTAGAAGACATTAAGACAGTAGATGTATTTAATAATAAAGATAAAACGCTATCCATAAAAGTCCAAAGTGGAGGAGAAAATGACCTTGAATGGTATGAACCAGAAGATAGAAGTAAGTGGCCATCTAAAAGTGACTATATGTATGTAGGAACAAAATGTGAAGACGCAAATGGGACAGATGTAGGAGATGCAAGACCATATGTAGCATTTAATGAAAACACATATACAGCAACAATAACAACAAAGAAAACAATCTACTGTACTTTATACTTTGGAAAAGGAAAACGTGCCTTAGAAGTATTAAAGGGCCATGCCATTGGAGGTAGCAACACAACAACATTTACAGAAGTCGATGTAGATGGACTGTACCGATATAAAGGAACCAAAAACCAAGTAACAAATAATTATATATGTTTTGGAACAACAAGTTTAAATGAATGTACAAAATCAGGGACAAATAATATAGATAAATATTTATATAGAATAATAGGAATAACAAGTCCAAATGTAGATGCTAGTTCAGAATTAGAAGAAGGACAATTAAAAATAATAAGAGCAATTCCTTCTGGTTCTAGTGCATGGGGACTATCCGAAGATAACGAAGTTAGTTGGGATAACTGTACTATGAAGACATATTTAAATAATACGTTTTTAAATACGATTGAGGAGTCTTGGAGAGGATTAATAGATAATCCGAAGTGGTGGATTTCTAGTAGTACTAGTGGAGGAACAGAGAATAAGGGTACAAAGTCCAAAAATTATCAAATAGGATTAATGTATCAAAGTGATTATGTAAATGCTGGGGCACAAAACAAAACAAACTGGTTACATATGTCAAATGGAAGAAGTGTTGTTCCGTCGTCGTATGCAAATGGAGTGGAAGCGACTATGAGTCGTGCTGGCTCGGAACGAAGGGAAAGCTGGACCGTGGATGGTTCTTTCTGGACGACGTGGTATTACTATTGGGCGATACAGAGTGATGGTTCGTTTAGTAAAGAATTGTACAACAGTTATTTTGCGCGCCCCGTGTTTTATCTAACTAGTGATGGTGTAGGATTAGTTGGGGAGGGGACAGAATCAAGTCCATTTAGAATAACTAGTGTAATTGGCGCATAATAAAAAATTATATAAATAATTTGACCGTATCGAAAAAAAGGTTCAGGCCACGTGCTTTAGCACGTAAACCCTTGGAGGGTTTAGAGGCAATTTA
>CANRGQ010000033.1 GCA_947630195.1 uncultured Bacilli bacterium | reverse complement strand
GCCACTTAATCCATACCTTAATACTTATAATACATACACTCTAGAGATTTTCTCAAACACCTAGGGATTGCCTTTATTCGCTTTTGCAGCAATAATTTCAATCAAATAGATCGTTGATATTCCTCATTACCACTCACGACAAGATATTATAACTAATGACTTAGTAAAAGGAGCTGAGACTATATGCCATTATAATCGTTCCTTAAACTTAAAATTATATATTCACCCTAACCTGGGCGGAAAAAGCAAATACATAAAGTGTCTTAATCTATTAGTAGATTTTTAGCCCTACCTTCAGACAATATTGGTGACTAGAATAATGCACCACGTTATAAATTATACCAAATTTTTGAAATGATGTCAAATTTGCGTAAAAATGGTATCTAATAATAATTTATGCTTGAAATTTCAAAAAAATTAGTTTTTTCTGGTTGTTCTAGTTAAAACAAGGCCTTCTTGCTCATTACAAATGTTAAAAGTTACACTTTCTTCTTCCTTTATTTCTTCAGGTATCATTATTTTTTTATTATCCACATCACTTTTGTTAATAACCTCAAGTTCATAAGGATTTAAAGAAGATGTAGGTACTTCTAAGCGCAAATAATCTTCAATATAAGTGTTATCCACTATACCATTATGGTTTCTAAAATATAATGTATTAGAATGAGGAATATACTTCATTGTATCTTCATAACCTTGAGTTGTTCCCATATATCCCGGTAAAATATTTAAAACATTAATCTTATCTTGACCTACAAGTTCTATTCTTGAAGAATTCATATATTTAACAAAATCTGAATTTAATATGAATTCTACATAATCCGAAAAATCTAATAAATCTTCTCTAATAACTTGAATAGGAAATTTAGGATTACTAATGCGATATAAGCCATTAGTTTTAGTAATAATTGATGTATTTAATCTTATTCTATATATATTTAACAAAGACTTAATCTTATCTAATAATAAAACCATTTTACTATAATCTCTATTATAGGTACAGCAAAAAATGGGATTACTATTAGTGGTAATCGGTGTAAAATAATAATCTTTAACTTTTTTATCATTGACTACACAATATTCTTTTAATTTATTTATCATTTGAATATTTTCTAAATATTCTTTTTGTAACCCCAATATTACTCTTTCTAAAGTATAATTTTCCATAAAACCTCCATATAATTAATTTTACCACAAAATAAAATTAGAAAAAACCTTATTTTCTTTCTAATTTTAATTTCTTCCCTTCTTCTTTTTCATATGTATCTAATTCTACTACTTGTTCATTAGATAAATTTAAATTATCAGCTTGACTTTGAGTATTTATAATTTCGGTAATACATTTAATTGTGGCTTTTAATTCATCTAATTTTTGCTCTTTAATCTCATGTAATAATTTTTTTAATTTTAATTCTTTAATAATTTCTTCATTTCTTTTTTTAGTTTTATCTAATTCTAATGATACATCTTCTAATTTATATTTTTTATTAACTTTATTTATATAGACTATATCCCCTATTGGTAAAGTTAAACAAGCAGCAGTTGCAATAGCATTAAAAATATAGCCAATTATTTTATCAGTATGGTGAATCCCAGCTGAAAAAGTCATACAATAAAGAAATATTAAAAACAACAAACAAATAATATATAAAACTATTTTTTTAATTGTTAGCTCTTTATCACCATAAGGTAACCCAAAAAAACTTTTTAACTTTCCTTTAAATGATTTACCATTTTTCAAAATATATTCTTTTTCTTCTAATTTTAAAATATTATCATTAGAACACAACTCATGTTTTTCTTTAGTTAGTTCTTCTATTTCTTTAGATATTTTACCATCTTCATCTAATATTGTTTCATATTTTTCTTTTAAATTTTCTAAAAATTCTTCACAATTCATTTTCCAAAACCTCCTCGTATTTTATTTTCTTTCTAATTTTAACTTTTTTTCCTCTTCTTTTGTTTCAATATTTAATTCTACTGCTTGTTCATTTGTTAAATCATAGTTATCTATTTGACTTTGAGTATTCATAATTTCTTCAATACTTTTAATTGCCCCTTCTAATTCATCTAATTTTTGCTTTTTAATTTCATGTAATGATTTTTTTAATTCTAATTCTTCAACAACAACTTCTTTTCTCTTTTTAGCATTTTCTAATTCTAAAGATACATCTTCTAATTTGTATTTTTTATTAACTTTATTTATATTTATTATTGAAGATATAGGTATAGCTAATAATGACCCCGCTAAAACGGCATCAAAAAAATAAAATATTTTCATTCCAATTTCGGGAAAAGCTTTATGTTCGGCAATAAAATATTCATAATGTCCAATGTAAACTGCTCCCGCTAAAACAAGAAGAATAACAGCATCAAAAATGTTATTTAATACACCCATTGCTCCACCAGTTGGAGATGCAAAAAAACTCTTCATTTTTCCTTTGAATGATTTACCATTTTTTAAAATAAATTCCTTTTCTTCTAATTTTTTGATTTTATCAGTATGGTATAACTCATTATATTCTTGAATAAGCTCATTAAATTCTATAGATAATTCTTTATCTTCAGATAATATTTTTTCATATTTATCTTTTAATATTTCTAATAATTCTTCGTTATTCATTTTCCAAAACCTCCAAGTAAAATCATTATAACACAGAATGAAAAAAGAAAAAAGAGATTTCTCTCTTAATTCTTCGTAATTTTAACTTGAATTGTATTAGTTACTTCATAAGAAACTAATGGGTTATTGTTATCAACTTTTACTTTGATATCATGAACACCTTCACCAAGACCAGCAAGGTCAACATAAGCTCTTATATTACTTGCATTAATCGCATCAATATTCGATTTAACACCCTTAACTTGAACTTGAGGATGACCTCCTGAAATGATAACGGCACTATAACCATCAGCTAAGTTTCTATTCGTTATATCACTAACTTCAACAGTTTTTTGTTCTTCGTCACCGAAGGTTACTTTAATCGTCGCATTCTTTAGACTTATATCTCTTACACCCTTAGGTTTTCTAATAACTACCGTATAATTTTCCACAGCATTAGAGCCTGCTCCATCAACATTTATAACTACCGGTACAGATGTAATATCTTTAATGTCCGCTTCTTCTCCATAGATATCTACAGATAGAGAAGCACTATTGTTGATAGTAATGGCCGCAATGGCTTTACCATTAACAAGATTACCCGTTGTCGTTACTTGAAGAGGAACAGTATTTTTATAACTAGATAAGACAATCGTACCGGTTAAAGTTCCCGGAACTATTTCCACATTTTTAATTATTTCCCCATTGGAGTCATAAGCCACTAACGGAATATTGGTAATTTCATAAGTACCTTCTTCCGTATACTTTTCTTTACCATCATATTCTTTATGTTCTCTTATTTCATCTTTTGTATAAGTTAAAGATACTAAGGCTTTAATAGTAGATATACTATTAATGGCTTCTTCACTACCTTTAACAACGACCTCACTACTATCAAGTGAAACATTTGAGACACTTAATTTACTATTTAATTTATCAATATTAATAAGTTCATATTCTACGGATTTAACTTCACTAACCTTATCATCAATTTCCACATTTAAATATGAAGGATCTAAGATGTAATCAACGGAATCAATAGACTTAGAATAAGTAAAATAGACTTTATAAGTACCAGCTTCGGTGTATTTAGATAGGTTTAATTCAACCTCAAATTCGCCAAGTTGTTTGGCAAGATAGATATCACTTTTTCTGCCTGCAATGGTAATATCTACTGTTTCCGGGATATTTTCCACTACAAAGGCTTCCTCATTATAAACGACATTTACCGGAACATTCTTAATAATTTCGGCTTCCGTATCGACTAAACTAATAACTTTGTTATCAATTAATAAGAAACAAATAACGGCAAAAATCAAAGACAAAACAATTAAGAAATGGGGTCTATTTAATAGTTTATTGAAACTAACATTACTACCACTAGTAGCTTTCGAAATATTATAAACTAGTCTTGTTATAGGCATAATGATAAATTTATCAATAAATTTAAAGATAGCCTCAAAGAAACGATAGATAACCCGACCTATTTTAATCAAAAACTTACGCATCTTCTTCACCACTTTCATCATCTTCAGCCTCGAAGAATACTTCAGTCTTTGGACTTAATTCTTCAATTAACTTCATTCTAAATTCATCTAAAGTTAAGTTATATAATAATTCATTATTGCACGCAATGGAAATTCTTCCATTTTCTTCGGAAACAATTAACGCAATAGCGTCACTTTCTTCAGCAATACCTAAAGCCGCTCTATGACGGGTACCAAGTCTTTTGGAAATACTTGGATTCATACTCGTTTTAAATACAGCCCCCGCACAAGTAATTCTATCTCCTTGAATAATTACCCCACCATCATGCATTGGCGAATTAGGAAAGAAAATAGTTTCCAATAAATCATCCGTTAAATCGGCATAAACTTTGGTCGCATTCTTAATATATTCTTCCAAAGATATTTCTCTTTCAATAACCATTAAAGCTCCAATGCGATTTTTCTTAAAGTATTCGACACTCTTCATGATTTCATAAACAACTTTTTCTCTTTCATCAACTGTTAAAATCTTATGTCTTCCTAAAAGTTGGGTTCTTCCTAAAGACTCTAAAACACTTCTAATCTCGGGTTGAAAGATAACAATAATGGCTAAAGGTCCCCAAGCGACAATATACTCGAGTAATACTCCAACTGTATATAAATTTAATAAATCACTTAATATTTTAATAATAAGGATTATAACTACTCCTTTAACAATCAATACCATTTTAATATTATTTTTAACATTTTTTAAAATATAATAAAATGCTAACCAAACAATACCAATATCAATTATTTTCGTAAATATACTCCATATACCTGATAGGTCCATAAATTCACTCCTTTATTTAATACTTAAATTATTATAGCAAATATTTTGCAAAATAAAAAGTCCCTTAGGACTCTATTTCGGTTTTTGTTTCTTCTTTTTCTTCTTTTTCTTTTTTTTCTTCTAATATATTAACTTCTTTAGTTTCTGGATTAATGTCTTTGGAAGATGCTACCATATCAGATAGTTTTTTATCTTCAGCAACCATAATATTTTCTAAAGATTCTTCATCTAATTCTTCTTCTTGTTTTTTAAGTAAATCTTTTTTACTTTTCTTCGTGTCATAAATATAACCAATTAAGGCAAATAAGAGCAAAATAGTTATTGTTAAAAACCACGCATAATTATTACCAATAAATTCTCCAATTTTTTCCATTTAATCCTCCTAGTTAATTATATTATCTTATTTATATTTTATGAAATTTTTAATTCTTGTCCTTCTGGTTCTATTTGAATAAAGGTATTACCATCATTTAAAGTAATTTCTTCCCCATTTAAATAGGTATACTTAGTTTGGCATTCCCGGCATTCTTTAGACCACTTAATTTTCGCAGCATAACCATCAGTTATGTAGTATCCTTCCCCAGTTCCAATATTATGTAAGTCTTGACGGTCATCATCATCTCCCGGAATAGTGGTATTTTTAACTTTATAAGTAATAATGTTAGTAACTTTTAATTGTTCACCAGTGGCACTATCTTTATGTGATACTCCATTAACACTTCTAAGGTAAGTATGACTATCTGCATCGTATTCATAAGTTACATAATTATTTTTCGCATAGTAAATATCTACACTACTCGCCTTAGTAGTATTTTCCATATCCTTTATATTAATTAAAGATGCACTATAATTAAATAAGTTTTCTTGTTCAGTTTCGGTTCTGTAATTTAGTCTTTCTATTCCTTTATTAATAAGTTCGGTACTTGTAAAACGACGATGCGAAATATTAACTCCCGGAATTGTCGCGGTCCAGAAGAAAGCTTTGTCACCTATTTTATCTTTAGTATTATCAGAGCCATATGTTATACCATTAATATTATTAATACCTAAAGTTTTTAAATCACTTTGGGCTTTTGGACTATAACCCCAATGGACAAAAATAGCATCATTTTCTAAAACATAATCAAGGTGATAATGTCTCGTACTTCTAATTGGCCCTACTTCTTCTAAATCTTGATCTTTAAATAAAGCCATAAATCTCGTAGAGCCATCCACATAATTAATTATTTCATACACAATATAGGCCTTTTGTAAACCCTTTTGGTTAGGTCTGGCATCTTTGGCATTATTAATCATAACAGCAATAGGTCTTGATTTACTGTTTTCATTTATTATTTTAACTTCTTCTTTTTCAGTATTATTAGGAGTATTATTTTCTTCTTTGGGCATTTCTTCTTTTTTATTACTTAATAATATAAATAAAACTACTCCCACTAAAACTACTAATAATATAATTCCAATTAATAATATCTTTTTATTTTTTTTACTACTTTTTTTCATTTTACCTACCCTCTATCTTTTTAATATCTCTATTCTTTATGGCTTCTCTTTTATCATAGTTTTTCTTACCCCTACAAATTCCCACACTTATTTTAAATAAATTTTTCTTTAAATAACCTCTTATTGGTATTAGAGAATAACCATCTTTTTTTGATGCTTCTTCTAACTTTTTAATTTCTTTTTTATGAAGTAATAATTTTCTTTCTCTTCTTTCATCATGATTAAAAATATTTCCTTCTTCATATTTAGCTATATACATATTAATTATATAAGCTTCATTATTTTTTATTCTTACATAAGTATCTTTTAAATCCGCTGAACCTTTTCTTAAAGATTTAATTTCGGTGCCCACTAAAACAATACCCGCTTCTATTTCGGATTCAATAAAATAATCAAATTTAGCTTTCCGATTAATTATTTCCATCTTGCACCTCAAAGTCTATTATACCATCACTTTTAGAGGCATTCAAAACTTTTATGGTAACTTTATCACCAATCTTATACATTTTGCTCTTATCTTGATTAATTAAGGCAAGCATTTCCGGTACATAGTTAAAATATCCATCAAGAGTACTTACGTGAACTAAACCTTCTACTAAATTTGGAAGTTCCACAAAGAAGCCAAAGTTGGTAACAGTTGTTATCATACCTTCATAAACCTCACCAATATGACTTTCCATGTATTCAGCCATCTTCATATCGTCAACTTCTCTTTCGGCATCAACCGCTGCTTGTTCTCTTTCGGATGAATGCTCAGCAACTTCTACTAAATACTTATTATAATAATTAATCGTTTCTTTATCTAATTTTTTATCAAATAAATAAGTTCTTAATAATTGATGCACTGTGGTATCGGGAAATCTCCTAATTGGCGAAGTAAAATGCGTATAATTTTTTAAACCTAGGCCAAAGTGCCCAATATTGGTGGCACTATAAATAGCTTTTTGCATACTTCGTAAAAGCATCTTCGATAATATTTCTTTTTCTTCTAAGCCCTCTAAACTATTTAATAGCCTATTAACATCTCTCCCACTTGTACTAATACCTCTTGTATTAACACTCACTTTTAAGACTTTTAAAAGATTCATAAAGTCTTCAATTTTCTCTGGTTTAGGTTCCCCATGAACCCGATAAATAAAAGGTAAGTCCATGTTAAAAATATGGGTAGCTACAGTTTCATTCGCCGCAATCATGAAGTCTTCAATTAACTTTTCCCCTTCTCTTTGTTCTCTTTTAACAATATCAATACATTTGCCATTTTCATCTTGAATTATTTTTGGTTCCGGTATATCAAATTCAATATAACCCATTTTAACTTTTCTTTTTCTTAAGATATGGGCAAGTTCATTCATAAGGAGTAAATCATCTTTATATTCTTCATAACCTTCGGGTACAATACCATCTTCTAATATTTTATTAACACACTTATAAGTCATTTGTTTCCGACTTTTAATAACAGATGGAAAAATATCATAACTAACAACTTTACCCTCAGCATCAATATCCATAACACAACTAATAGCTAGTCTTTCAACTTCCGGATTTAAAGAACAAATCCCATTAGAAAGTTCATGAGGAAGCATCGGTAAAACTCTATCAGCTAAGTAAGAAGAAGTGCCTCTAGAGTATGCTTCATCATATAAATGTGTACCTGGTTTCACATAATAACTTACATCCGCAATATGCACTCCTAACTCATATAGATTATCTTTTTTCTTAATACTAATGGCATCATCAATATCTTTAGTATCATCACCATCAATCGTAAATATTACTTCCCCAGTTAAATCAGTTCTTCCTATTTTATCTGCATCTTTAACATTATCAGGAATACTTTCTAATTCTTTTTTAACTTCATCACTAAACTCTAACTCGATATTATGTTTATAAGCTATTGTTAAAATATCAATATCGGGATCATTCTTATGCCCAATTATTTTTAAAATTACCCCTCTAAATTTATGATGTGTAACTTGTTCTTTTAACTCTACTAAAACTTTATGCCCATCAACTAAATTAGCAAAATGGTTTATAAGTTCCACTTCAATATCTAATTTTTTATCATCCACTATTAAAGTTGGTTCATCGTTAACATAAAGAATTTCTCCAATTACGGTATTAAGTTTTCGATCTAATATCTTTAATACTTTACCCTCTATCTTTTTATTTCTTTCAAAAACATCTACTAATACCGTATCTCCATTAATAGCGCCATTTAAATTATCACTACTAATAAATAAATCCCCTTCTTCTTTTAATAAAAAAGCATAACCATTTTTAGTAACTTCAATTTTACCTGCTAAAAGAGAAGCACAATTACTCATGAGCATATATTTACTTTTCTTAGTTTCATGAACAATTCCACTTTTTATTAATTCACTTAAAACATTTTGAAGTTCTTTTAATTCTAAAGAACTTTTTAAACCCAAATAATCATTAATTTCCATTAATGTTTTTGCTTTATCATCTAACCCTAAATACTCTAATATTTTATCCTTCATTTTCTTCCCCTCTTATATAACTACATTTCTTTTCGCCATCGCTAGATATAGTAACCTCTACTTCTTCACTTTTATCTATTTCTTTATTTGTGCAAGCATTTATATCGGTTCCAATAAAACCATCACTAATTAAATCTCCTAAAGTAATAGTACAACCATCTTTACAAATATCTTTATTAAGTTCCGCATAAACACAAGCCGCTTCTTCCACTTCTTTTACAAAATTATTACATTTATCATTATCTTCACTATTAAGCATACTTGATATATTAATAGTTACTATTACCCCTAAAGAAGCCATAAGCGCTATAACTACTAAAATTTCTATTAATGTAAAACCTTTATTATTCATATCTATCACATCTTAATTATAGCACGTAACCATTAAAAAAGATATTCTATTCCAAGAATATCTAAACTATTTAATATCAATATCTAAATCATCAAATACTTTATCATCAAAAAATTCACTTAAAGGAATATCAAACCCCTCACATATCTTACAAATTGTTACCATTGTCGGATTTTTACTTCTCCCATTTAAAATACTATCAACAGTACTTTGCATAAGTCCGGCATTTGTTGATAACTTGTTAACAGACATATTCCTCTCATATAACAACTTATTTATTTTAGTTTTAATTGCTTCATTCACTTCCATAACTATCAACCCATATTAATAATATAACCAAGTTTCTTTAACCATCTAACGATAAATCGGTATTTTTTTACTATTTCCAACATTACCTACACATCGTTAACTTTTCTGTCAATATTTTTACATGTTCCAAAAATATGTTGGAAATACCGAATATCATATAAAAATCTTATCTAAATTAATTACTTAAGTCAATTATTTATTAATAAATGTTGAGTATAATAGATTATTTAATATTATTATCTATGCATTTGCTTTACTAGTAATAATGAATGGGTTTGTTTCGGTTCCTTCTCCTACTAGTCCTATCTCGTTTGTTAGATAGAATACCGGGCGAACCGCATACGTAAAGTCCACACGGCCACTAAACCTGCCCAAGGAGCCGCTCGTAGTCACATACCACGCAATGTAATAGCCGTAGGTGTCAGCGCCATACCTAGACATGGTCCATTCGTTCTCAGCTGTGTTTCCTGTTAATCCATTTTGGATGAATAACCAATTATCTGTTGAACTATTTTGATATGCATTTACATAATCACTTCCGTACATTAAGCCTATGTTTGCTGACACTGTTCCATCTTCTTTTCCTGTTGTTGCTCCTGGGGTTGATGTTCTTTTTTCCATGTTCCATGTATGTTTTTCTATTAATCCTTTTATTCTTGCATTTACCGAATTGTAAAATGTCCCATTTAAATATGTATATAATGTTGATGCATTCCATCTTGTATCACTTGAAGAACTACTATGCCATTTTTGATTTGCTCCATATTTTTTGGCTTTTATTACCTTTAGATTTCCTTCTGTTGTTACTCCGATTATTCTATACATATTATCAGTATTTGTTTTACATACATCTGGATTTTCATCTCCTAAGCATATATAATTATTTGTTATTTGAGCTTTTGTTCCTTTAAATCTATATAATCCATCTACTGCTGTGGTATGTTGTCCTCCTCCTGCATAATAATCCCCACCTTTTGCTTTTAATACTTCTAATACTGGTCGTCCTTTAGCAAAGTATAATGTACAGTATATAGTTTGTTTTGTTTTGATATGTGCTGTGTATGTTGTTTCATCAAAGGTTAAGACACTTGTTGTTGGTATTTTAACTCCTTCACTATCTGTACATTCTGTTCCAACATAAGTATATTTTGTTTTATCTGGCCATTTTGTTCTATCTTCTGCTTCATGCCAGCCAAAATCATTCTCTCCTTCATTTTGAACCATTATAGCTAGTGATTTGTCTTTTTCTTTAAATACATCTATTGTTTTGATATCTTCTAAAACTTTATTTTTATTATTAGGTTTATAAAGTAAATATAAAGATACTGCCTCTACTAATAATAGTATAACTATTATACTTATTAATATTTTTTTCTTTTTCATTTAACTCATCTCCTTTATTTAAAGTATGCATAACAGGTATTTGGTCCATCTGTGTCTATGGTAAATCCATCTGTGTCAGTATATCCTATATTTGTTGCTACACTTGCATTTGAACATTTATATCCTACATATGTCTTTCCTGTTGGTATGGTACTACTCATTTTATATTTATTTCCTTCATATTCTCTATCACCACTTGCATCTTGAATATAGGCATATACTATTACATCTGATATCTTATCTCTATCATAATATAATCGACATACTATTTGGTTAGGTTTAGTTTCCGATACTGTTACATCAATTGTTCCATCTTCACTTATTGTATAATCTGGATTATATGTTGTTCCTTCTTCATTATCTTTAGGATAACAATTTGATATATCTTGATTTAAGTTAAATCCTGTTACTGGTACTTCTTTATTCTCTTTATATTTTTTTGGATTATCAGGCATTTGAGTATACCATATAACATTGACATCTGTACTCTTATTACTTAAAGGACCATCCTTTACACTTTCTCCTTCACCAGCAAAGTTTCCTACTTTTCCAGTGAATATAGGAACAGGTTCCATTTCATAATTGTAATAAGCATGGGTTTCTTTCATAACTAATTTATATAAAGTTATAAATACCACTATTGAAAGAATAGTTATTAAAATAAATATTTTTTTATTCTCTAAATTATTTATCATTTTACCTCCGTGTTTGAAATGCCGATATTATCACAAACATTAAAAACATTTGTAATATTTTTATTACATCTTTTTTAAAAATATTTTAAATTTTTCAGTTATTTTGTATACTCATATTATGCGTATCATAATTTTATTATACCCACATTTTACGTATAAGTCAATACAACTTTTTTGAGTATGAGAAAATATTATTGGTGATAAAAATGAATAGATTTAGAGAAATTAGAGAAGATAAAGATTTACTCCAAAAGGATATTGCCAAGGTAATAAATGTTTCCCAACAACAATATTCAAGATATGAAATGGAATCGTGTGAAATGAGTTACGGGCAATTAATTATTTTATCGGATTATTATAAAGTATCTATTGATTACTTACTTTATAATACTGATGAGAGAAAGCCTTATCCTAAATCAATAATTAGAAAAAACTAAGTTAAGCGTTTGTTCTTAACTTTTTTAAATTATATTTATATAGTAAATTTACTCAATAAAAGTTATAATATACAATAAAAGTTGGTGATTAGATGCAATTAAATGAAATCTTTGGTAATAATTTAAAATTATTTAGATTTAAAAATAAAATGACACAAGAAAAACTAGCTGAATTAACTGATGTTAGTGTTACCTATATTAGCCAATTAGAACTCGGTAAACACACTCCATCTTTTAATACATTAGAAGCCCTATCAAAGGCTTTAAATGTGGAACCATATGAATTTTATATTAAAAGAGATTTTAAAAAATTAAAACCAAGAGTTGATATGAAAGAAACTAACTAAGGAGAATTATAATGTTTAACAAAAATGATGAGAATTATATATATGATTTAGTTTCTAAAAATATAAAAAAACAAAGAAAATTAAAAAAACTAACTCAAAAAGAATTAGCCGAAAAAATGAATTATTCAACCCAATTTATATCAAACATTGAAAGCAAAAATCATCAAACTTTTAGTTTAGGTACTTTATATAGAATAGCATTAGTTTTGGATATTGATATTGCCAAATTATTCGAAGAAGAAAAATAGATTATTACTACTGCAACAGTAATATTTTTTAATTTAAATAAAGCGATACTATTAAGACAAAATAAAAAGTTTCCTAAGAAACCAATTATTTTGTGTTTGGATTGTTTACAGTTGACAATCGGCAACGATTACAAGATATTATTGTCCGCAGCACGGATTATGCTAAACACCAAGCATACCAGCATCACCTGTCAATTATATTGTATCATCTTTGAATTCTATTGTAAAGTTTTTTCTAACATTTGCTAATTAAAAATATTTGTATTAGTTGTAATTTAACATAATTATGTGTATAATAATATTAAGAAACGCAGGAATGAGCGTTATCTTATTGTCTAGCTACCGAAAGGTAGTGTTTTTAATTCTTTAAGTATCAACAGAAACAAAAGAATAAAAACAAAGGAAACTAAAACATTTATCAATGTCTTGTTCTTCATAGACAGTCACTTCCTTTCTTCACAACCTCACCCCCTAGAAAGGAAAGGAAGAGAAAAAATGAAAATGGCGACAACGCCTTCTTCCTGCGTCAGTTACTTATTTTAACTACTAGTCAACAAAAAGTCCAGAGAAGATTTTGACAAGTTTTGTCTTATTTTGTCGAATATTGTTATAAATTGTCACAAAAAAAGGAAGCTACTCTCTGCTTCCTATATTTTTTTATTGTAAGAATAAGATTAAAGAAATAACAAAGAATAAAAGTCCTAGAAATAAAGTGGCTCTAGTTATAAATAACTCTGCTCCTCTTTCTTTCATATTTTGGAATAATTCTTGATTACTTCCGGTAATAATTCCTGCTCCATCAGTTGCTTTATTACTTTGTAAAAGTACTATAGCTATTAATAGTACAGAAACTACTAAAAGTATTGTTTCTAACATATTATTCTTCCTTTCCTTTAATAGCGTCTTCTAATTCTTTTTTAGTCATTTTAGAAGCACCTTTTATTTTTAATTCTTTAGCTTTTTCTCTTAATTCTTCTAAAGAATTATCTTTATTATCTTCTTCTTTAACATCAAAATCAATATTACCATTTAACACAATATATTCAATTTGTTCTTTAGTTAAAGTTTCATATTTCATTAACGCATCAGATAATAACATTATTAAAGCTTTATTATCTTCAATGATAGTTTTAGCTTTTTCATAACATTCTTCAATAATCTTTCTTGTTTCTCGATCAATTTCTAAAGCCACTTGATCACTGAAGTTTTTACTCTTGCCATAATCTCTTCCTAAGAAAACACTACCATTTTGTTCTTCATATTGCATTGGTCCTAAATCACTCATACCATATTCCGTAACCATACTTCTCGCAATATTAGTCGCTTTCTTAAAGTCATCGGATGCTCCCGTAGATATTTCATTTAAGAACATCTCCTCACTAACACGTCCTCCAAGTAAACCAGTAATTTCCGCAAGTAATTCTCTTTTGGTTCTTACTATCATCTTTTCTTCTTTTGGAAGCATCATCGTATAACCACCAGCCATACCTCTTGGAATAATAGTTATCTTATGAACTTCATTAGCATCTTCTAACTTAATACCAATAACAGCATGTCCTGCTTCATGAATCGAAACAAGTTTCTTTT
>CANRGQ010000032.1 GCA_947630195.1 uncultured Bacilli bacterium | reverse complement strand
AACCATAAATACCACAAACAGTATTTATTGTACTTTATACTTTGCTAAAGGAAAAAATGCTTTGGAATTATTAAAAGAAAAAGGTGGAGATACATTTGCAGGAGGTGGTAATCATACGACTGAAGTTGAAGGAATGTATAGATTTAAAAGTGCCACAGTAACAAATAATTATATATGTTTTGGAACAACATTAGAAAAAACTTGCTTAGAAAAGCCAGAAAATTATATGTATCAAATAATTGGGATAACAAGTGTTGCAGATGATGTAATAGGATTATCTGCAAATCAATTAAAAATAATAAGAGCTGTGCCATCAACTACTAGTCAAGTATGGACCGTATATTATGGTGATGATATTAAATGGGATAATGCAGAAATAAAAACTTATTTAAACACCACATTTTTAGATACAATAAAAAATGGAACAGATGGAGCATATTGGGATAGTATAATAAGTGAGCATAAATGGTATATTAAAGACCAAAAAACCGCAGTTACGGCAACAGAAGAATTAAAGGACCCAAAAGAAATATCAGAAAAATCCAAAATAGGTTTAATGTATAAAACAGAGTATGTAAATGCCAATGATGCTACTTCAAATAATTGGTTATTCATTACAAATGGTTGGACAGGAAATCCAAGAATTGAAGAATGGACTATGAGTAGGTATGGCGATTATGGTTATTATTATGTGTGGTATGTAGGATTATCTGAATTTCCAACTTGGGGTATGAATTCACAAGCTAAGCTCGCAGTTCGTCCAGTTTTCTATCTAAATACAGGAACTAATCTAACTGGAGAAGGAACGAAAGACCATCCATTTATAATATCAGGAGTAATGCCACAAGAGTAAAAATATATAATTAATCGACATAATATAACTTTATTCAACAAAATATGACAAATGTTGTCAAAATCTCCTATGGACTTTTTATTGACTAATAGTTTAAAATATATAGCTATTGAAGGAAGAAGTAGTAAAAAATACTTTTTCCTTTTTCATTTCAATAGGAGGAAAAGATATGGATATTAAAGAATTAATTAAAAAAGGTGAAAGTATTAATGTGGAATTTAAAACCGCAAATAGTATTTTACCTAAAAGTTTATTTGAAACAGTATGTGCTTTTTTAAATACCAATGGTGGTTATATTATTTTAGGAGTAAATGATAGAAATGAAATTATTGGGATTGATGAATATTATGTAGATAAATTAAAGAAGGATTTTACAAGTAAATGTAATAATGAAGAAGTAATAAATCCTACTATTTATTGTGAATTAAAAGAAATAGAAGTAAATGGTAAAATATTACTTTATACTTATATTGAAGAATCTAAAATGGTTCATAAAACTAAAAACAAAGTATTTATTAGAAATTATGAAGGGGATTTTGATATTACGAATAATATGAATTTAATTGTGCAAATTCATAATCAAAAAAGTAAAAATTATGATGAAGATAAAATATATCCCTATATAGATATAGAAAATGATTTAAATCATGAACTTATTAATAAATCAAGAAGACTTGCAGATGCCAATATTAACAAAAGACATCCTTGGTTAGATATGAGTGATTTAGAACTTTTAAAAAGTGCGGGTTTATATAAGAAAGACCCTATAACTAAAGAAGAAGGCATAACTCTTGCCGGTATTATGTTGTTTGGTAAAGATAGAGTAATACTTAATGCCAATCCTTATTGTAGGACGGATGCTATCTTAAGAGTAGATGATTTAGATAGATATGATGATCGAGATTTTGTCGAAACTAACCTTTTAGATATGTATGATAGACTTCTTGATTTTATTAAAAAGTATACTAAAGATAGATTTACTTTGAATGATAAAAATATAAGAGTAAGTGCTATGAGTATTATTGCTAGAGAAATGGTTTTAAATAGTTTAATTCATCGTTCTATACTTGATGGACATACTAGTAGAGTAATAATATATGAAGATAAAATGATTATGGAAAACCCTAATTCATTTAGTACGATGAGATATTTAACTATTCATAATTATTTTCCATTTCCTAAAAATCCAACTCTAGCTAAGTTTTTTAGAGAAATTGGTTATGCCGATGAACTAGGAAGCGGTATAAAAAGAATAACAGAGAATTCTCTTCTTTATTCAGGGAAACTTCCCATAATTGAAGATAAAGAAATGTTTAGAATAACTATTCCTTTAATTGGAGATAAAATGTATAGTGATGGAGAATTACAAGAAATAAATGATGATGTAATAGATAATGTAAATGGCTTAAGAAAACAATTATTATATATTATATCTGAAAATAAAAATATTAAAATAAAAGAAATGGTTTTAAAAACAGCAAAAAGTGAAAAAACAGTTAAAAGACATTTATTAGAATTACAAAAAGAAGGTTATATAGTTCGTGTTGGTTCAAAAAGAGGTGGTTATTGGAAAATACTAAAAAATAAAGAATAAATTTTTGCTAGTCAAAATTTGAAAATGACCCAAAAAAATGACCCTAAAAATGACCCTTTAAAATGGAACTTATAAATAATTAAAAATTTACTACAAATGCCCTTGAAATCTAGAAAAACAGCCAGGTGTTAATTTATAAATTTTTTATTTAACAACACATTTTAAAATAAGATGACCCTTTAAATGACCCTTTAAATGACCCTTTAAAATTGTCAGTAATTAAAAATTATAAGGGCAGTAAAAATACCCAAAATAAAACGATACTTTAAATGATACTTTAAAATTGGAAATTTAAATTAAAGTATGATAACCCTAAAATGGCCATAAAAAAATTATTGATTTGACAGTGTAAATTAAAATAAGATGATCCAAAAAAAGAAGATTTTGTTATTAATCTTCTTCTAATAAAACAGCATGAATAACTAATCTATTTTTACCATTGTTTGAACAAGTAGATAGAGTTAGTATTTTATCAGTACTTGATACAGGAGTATTAAAGTTATAAATACTGCGGCCGATTATTAAATCTAAAAATTCTTGAAATTTATTTTGACTACTAAAATCCGCAATTAAATAATCATTAGTGTTAGGTACTACATAAATAGAGAATATTTTCCATTTTAATTTATCATATAAAGTATCAAATTCAATTATTTGGTTTTCTTCATTTTTATACCAATTAGAATATTTAGTTTTATATAAAGTTCCAAACATAACGCCACTGTAATACATATTATGACCAAATATGATAGTATTTTGACTTAAATCAACAGCGTTAGCCCGATAGTCCATAAATATCCAACCACTTGGATCTTTTTTCTTTTTAAAATTTTTATCTAAATAATAATCATTATCATTTGCTTGAACAACTGGATAATCGACATTGGTATTATTAACTTTTAACCAACCTACGGTATCTTCATTAATTTCAAGTAAACTATAAACATCTTCATTAATGGTTTTCTCTTCATCTTCTGTTACTAAATTATCGGGGATAATATTTTCATCAATTACCACATCTTCATTTTTGGCAATGGTACTGTCAATATCTTTTTTGATTTCTTCAACTTTTTGCATGGAAGAATAGTTTGAGAAGAATACATAAAAGACTAAAGATGACACTAAAATAAGAGAAACATAAATACAAGCTTTAATCGTATTAATATTCATTTGATTCATTAAATTATCTTGTAAATATTCTTTTGAATAATCAATTTTAAATAATATATGATTAGTTTTACTATTTTTCTTATTAATCTTTTTTAAATATTCAATTAATTCTAAATCATTAATATTTTGTTCTAAATGAATTTTAATATTTTTAAGTTTTAAAGTGTAAAGTATTTTTAAAATATTTTCTAAATCATTTTTATTTAAGTTATGAACATAAATGTTTTTTAAGTATTTATTAATCTTCATAAATGATAAGAAATCTTCTTCATCTTCTTTCGAAAAAGGAAAGTTTAAATAAATACTTGTTTTATAATATAAAGAAGAGAAGTTTTCCATATTATTTTCTTTCATAAAATTACTTAAGAAAAGGATTTCACTCCGACTAGATACTTCAATTCCTTCTTTATCCAACATTTCTAAAAGATAAGTTGGTAAGTTATAAATAGATAAGTATTTGATAGTTTTAGCCTTTATTATACTTTCCGTTATTTTATAAGTAAGAATAGATTCTTCTAAAATTTGTAAATTATAAAGATTAGGAATATTTTTAACTATTCCTAAGATAAGGGGAGCAATTTCCATTTCTTTAATGACTAAAGTATTAATATTATAGGAAATAGTTAATTCTTTTAAAAAGTTATGGACTATTTTTTCATTAGTTAAAAGATATTCATCACTAAATACTAGTTCATTTTGACTAATTACATTGGTATTAATTAAACTTTTTTGTTCTTGTTTTAATCTTTTTTTCTCTAAAACAAATAGTTTATTATTCTTTATTTGAAATAATACTTTTATCATATTTCCTATACTCCTATTAATATAATAACACAATTTGACACATTTTAATAAAAAAATTTTCAAAAAATGTAGATTTTTGTATTTTTATGGTATAATAATGACATAATAAAGAGTAGGAGAGGATTAAAAAGTATGAAAAAGTATTTAAGTTTATTATTAATGGCTATGATGGTATTTTTACCATTAAGAACTAAAGCCGCAGTTGCTTTAGACAAACAATGTAGTAGTGCTGATAGTAATGGAATTATTAATTGTACAGTTACTTATAATATTGTAGGAGATGCTGCCAGTGAACTTACAGTTAATTTAACTGAAGGTGGCGGTGCGCAAGTTACCGATATTTTAACAGCATCTGGTTCTGAATGGAGTGTAGCAAGTAGAAACGAAGTTGGAAATGTTTGGACTGTTAATCTAGAATCAATTGGAGTAGATGGTGAAGGAACATTATTTAGATTTAGTTATCGTCCAAGTGGAAGTGATGATTGTAAAATTACAATTGAACTTGGGGAAACTCAAATTACAGTTGCTCCTCCAACAAAAGATGAACCTACAGATAACAAACAAACTGGAGCAACACTTCCATATATTGCTTTAGGAACTATGGCTGTTGTAGCCGTTGGAGCTTACATTGCGGTAAGAAACAAAGCCAAAATGTATAGAATATAATAAAGTTTTAAAGTTAAAATAGTCTTTCTCTAGGAAAGATTATTTTTTTATGGTATAATTTTTATGAAAGCGGTGAAGTTTATGCGTGAGTTTACTGAACAAGAATTAGTAAGAAGAGAAAAATTAAAAAATTTAAGAGAACTAGGAATGGATCCTTTTGGTTCTAAATTTAAAAGAACCAGTAATTCTAAATTAATTAGAGAAAATTTTGAAACTATTTCAAAAGAAGAATTAGAAGAGCAAAAGAATGAAGTAATTGTGGCAGGACGCATTATGAGCAAAAGAAGAAGTGGTAAAGCCGGATTTATGGATATTCAAGATAAATATGGTAGTATTCAAATCTATATAAGTATTAATGATGTAGGAGAGGAAGAATACGAGTTATATAAAGCTTGTGATATAGGAGACATCATTGGTATTAATGGTTGGGTATGTAAAACTAATACAGGAGCTTTAACTATTCATGCCACTAAATATACGCATTTAGTAAAAGCCTTAAGACCACTTCCGGAAAAATTCCATGGTTTAACGGATATTGAAGAAAGATATAGAAGACGTTATGTTGATTTAATAATGAATGAAGATGCGAAGAATATTGCTTTTATAAGGCCAAAAATTATCCGCTGTATTCAAAACTTTATGGATAATCAGGGTTTTGTAGAAGTAGAAACGCCAGTTTTAACTAGTTTATTAACCGGAGCAGCCGCTAGACCATTTAAAACGCATCATAATGCTCAAGATTTAGATATGTATTTAAGAATTGCTTTGGAACTACCTTTAAAAAGATTACTTGTAGGTGGTATGGAAGCGGTTTATGAAATAGGAAGAACATTTAGAAATGAAGGAATGGACCCAAAACATAATCCCGAATTTACGATGATGGAAGCGTACCTTGCGTATTCGGATTTAGAAGGTATGATGGATTTAACCGAAAAGATGTATCAAACTATTGCAAGAGATGTATTTGGTAAAATGGTCTATAATTGGTGTGGCAATGAAATAAACCTAGAAGGGCCTTGGAAAAGAGTTAGTATGACGGATGCCATCAAAGAAAAGACTGGTATTGATTTTACCAAGGAAATGAGTTTAGATGAAGCCTTAAAATTATGTGAAGAACATGAAATAGAAGTAGAAGAACATCAAAAATCAATAGGACATATTATTAATTTATTCTTTGAGAAATATGTGGAAGAAACTCTAATTGAACCAACCTTCCTTTATGGACATCCAATTGAGATTTCCCCTCTTACAAAAAAAGACCCTAAAGATCCAAGATTTACCGAACGGTTTGAATTATTTATTGGGGGTAAAGAATTTGCTAATGCTTATACCGAATTAAATGATCCTGATGACCAACTTGCTCGTTTTGAAGACCAATTAAAAGAAAAAGATTTAGGAAACGAAGAGGCTAACGATATTGATATGGACTTTATTGAAGCTTTGGAATATGGAATGCCTCCTGCTGGTGGTATTGGCTATGGTATTGACCGTTTAGTAATGTTATTTACGGAAAGCGATTCCATTAGAGATGTTATTTTATTCCCAACGATGAAACCAAGAGATTAAAAATTTTTAAAAAGCCTACTTAAGGCTTTTTTTCGTTAGAGATAAACTACCAAAAATATCTAGTTTTACTTGTCTGTTTATTTTTCTAGTGTTATAATTTTTATAGGAGGTAGAAAAATATGTCAATAATACAAATTATTGGTCTTGTAGTTGTCTTAATTTTAGCAGTACTTGGTGGCATTCTTATTTGGAAGAAGTCAAAAGAACATAGTTTAGTAAAATGGGTTGGATTATTTGTTGTAGTTGCTGTTTTATTAACTTGGATTTTTGGCTATGGTTATTATAGTACGGAATTTGTTGATGCTGGTATGGATTACCGACAAGGACTTACCGATATTCCTTACTTATTATACCAAGCTATAAGATTTTCACCTGATAAGATTATATTCTTATTAGCGCTTGGGGCATTCTATGCCGTATTAACAAGATGCAATGGCTATAAAAAATTAGTTCATGGCGTCGCTGAAAAATTAAAAGGAAAGGAAATATTAGCTGTTATCTTAACTTCACTTATATTTACCGCAATGGCATCATTATATAGTCAAAGTTTTGTATGCTTAATCTTTGTACCATTTATGATTTCGGTTTTACTTGAGATGAAGTTAGATAAAATAACAGCCTTTGCCGTAACTTTTGGTTCCATTTTAATTGGTACTTTAGGAGTTACTTATGGTAATGAAGGATTATACTATTTTGATTACTATACAAGTTTATCAGTAACAACTGGCATACTTTATCGTTTAATCATTTTAGTAGTGGCTTTTGTTCTATTTAATTTCTTTACTGTTTTACATGTTAAAAAGATAAGAAATGAAAAAGTGGATGAAGAAAAAGCGGATTTATTCTTAGTAGAAAAACCATCTAAGAAAGCGAAGAGTTGGCCATATGCTTTATTATTTATTATTCTATTCATTTTTGTAACCTTAGGTTATATAAGATGGGAAGAAAGTTTTGGTATTACTGTATTCAATGATTTCAATAATTGGTTAACTGGTTTAAGTATTGGATCATTCCCAGTATTTAAAGCTATTCTTGGATCATTTGGTAATGCCGCTAATAATAAGGGGGCTTTTGGTTATTGGAACTTATTCAATGTTGTTACTTTAATGTTAGTTATAACAATTCTTCTTGGCTTATTTAATAGAATTAAATTCAATGAATTTATTACTTCATTTAAAGAAGGATTCAAGAAGATGGGAGCTCCAATTGCGTTATACCTACTTTCATATATGGTAATGTTTGCTGTATATTCTGGTGGTACAATGACAACAATTACTAATGACATTCTAAAATTAAGTGATGGTTTCAATCCATATTTAACATCATTAAGTGCATTTATTACTAATATATTCCATGCCGACTTCGGTCTAACTGGTTATAATATTGCGGCTTATTTAGTTAGTACATATTCTGCTAATGTAGAATTAATTCATACAATCTATACAACTTTATATGGATTTGTTGGATTATTTGTACCAACTAGTGGTATGTTATTAATTGGACTATCATATTTAAAAATTGACTATAAGGCATGGCTAAAATATATTTGGTTATTCTTAGTAGGTATACTAGTAATTTTACTCGTATTATTTACGGTAATGGCTTATATTTAATGAAAGGTAAAGGAGGTTTAAAAGAACCTTCTTTTTTCTTGGCTTAAATTTAAAATTAGACCAATAAATAAATAATTTATTAAAGTGTTAGTGCCGCCATAAGATAAAAAGGGAAGTGGTATTCCCATAATGGGAAGAAGACCTAAATTCATTCCAATATTATATACTTGATGAAATATAAGCATTCCAAGATAACTTGAGGCAAATATTTTTAAAATTATCTTATTTGTTTTACTAATTTTATTAATAAAATAAGTGTCCATTAGAAAGAAACATAAAATAATGATAATCCCTGAGATTAAACCATAATTACCAATAGAAAAAGCAAAGATAAAATCCGTTGGAGCCTCCGGTATATATAGTAAAATATTTTGGAGGTTAAACCGCCAAAGAGAAGAGGAACCAATTGTAATTAAAGCATTTTCTAATTGATACCCCGAACCATTGGTAAAATTAATAAGTCTATCCATTCGATAGAAAAAAGAGGGCCCAATTAATTTGATTAAAGTATCTTGAAAATAGAAATACATAATAAAAATACTTCCTAAGAAAATTAAAGCCAGGGTTGAAAAAGTAATATACCACCATTTATTTAAATGAAGGAAGAGAATGGCCACAAAAAGAATAATTAAAAAGTTAATAATGGCCCCGGTATCAGGTTCTAAGAAAACTAAAATACTCGGAATAAATGTTAAAACAATTAATTTAAGTAAAATAATTGTTTCGTCTTTAAAAGATTTAATGTGGGTGTTTTTAATTATTTGAGAAAACAATATAGCTAAAGAAAGTTTCGAAAGTTCACTAGGTTGAAAAGAAAGGCCAAAGATATTAAACCAACATTTAGCTCCATTAGTGGAGTCTCCCATAAACAAAACTAAGATGAGTAAAAAGCATGAAAAAAGATAAAGATAAAAAGAATATTTAAATACTTTTTTAAAGTTTATTTTCGAGGAAACAAAAATAATTAAGTAACCTAAGAAAAACCATATTAATTGTTTATAAAAAGCATAATTATAGACAGAATTAATTAATCTAGCATTAACCATATTAAAAATGCTTATTACATTTAAAATAAGAAGAGGAATAAATAAAAGTAAATTATATTTTTTTATTGTTTTCATATTTATAGTATGGTTCAAAATATAGTTATTTATCATAAAATATATAAGGAGTGATAAGATGAAAGATTTACCAAGAGTTTTTCCGGGAAAAGTATTAGATAATTTACAAAATACCCAAGATATATTTTATGGAAGTGATAGAGTAGCAAGCACTGATAAAGGAAGTATCATAAAAAAAATAAATGATATTTTTGCATCCAAAGACCATGTTTATAAAAGTAAAGTAGAAGTTAAATTAAAAAATGGGGCAGAAATTGCCACCATTGTCGGAAAAACAAGTACCGATTTAATTACCATAGAGGGTAAAAAAATTAAAATAATTGATATAGAAGATATTAAAAAAATATAATAAAAAAAATATATTAGACAATTTCGTCAATATATTTTTTTAATTGTTTCGCATTTTTATCAAATATTATTTTTAATTGATTATCAATCTCCACAATTCCTTTAGCGCCAAGTCTTTGAATAGCATCTTTATCTGCTAGTGAGACATCTCTTAAGATTACTTTAAATCTACTCATATTACACTCAGCATTAATTATATTATCTTCGCCACCTAAATAACCGATTAGTTTATTTTCTTTTATCGCAAAATCTTTTCTGGTTAATTTGAAGGCCACTGCTAAAATAATTAATATTACTATAGCAATGATAATATATTGAATAGCAGTATTCAAAATTAATCACCCAATATAATTATACTACAAATAGTCTAATTTTAAAAGAAGTTACTCACTATTTTAAAAATTAAACATAAATTAATAATGAGAATACATGAAAGGGTGAAAAGATGAATAACAATAATAATTCAGGAAATTCTGGTAACTGTATTAATGAAATTTTAAGCATCATTTTAGTATTACAAGAAAATGCTTGTCCAGATAATTGTTTAGATACTTGTGATAGACCAATGCTTGGTGGTGGAAGTAATTGTCTTGTATGCAACACAAGACCAGTAATGCTTTATACATGCTGTGGAAATGGTACTCCTTGGAGTATGCCTATAAGTAAAGATGTAACAACTAATTGTAGTGAACAACCACTTGGAGGTACTTGCTCAACAGTATTTAGAGTTGAAAAAATAGAAGGTAATTGCTGTACATTTAGAGTTCTTGCCGAAAATACTGATCCAACAAGTTTATATCCTTATACATCAACTAACTCATTCTTTACAATGGATTGTAGTTGTTTATGTAGTATTAGATGTTTATCAGATACTTATGTAGATTGTGTATGTTAATTTAATTCCTAAAATAAAGGCCATAAGAAATTATGGCTTTTTTAAAAAAAATGCGTTATAATCATAGTAAAGAGAGGAAGATACTTTTGAACGCAATTGAAAAAGATACAGATAAAAAATATTTTATTAAAAGATTAAATATTATTAAAGGGCAAATAAGTGGAGTTTCTAAAATGATTGATGAAGGAAGAAGTTATGAAGAAGTTTTAATTCAACTGGGGGCTTTAACTAATTCCTTAAGAGGACTAGGCAAGAATGTTTTAGAAAATTACATGCAAAATAATATCGATAAGAAAAATAAAAAAGAAGTTGAAGAAATTTTAAACTTAATAAATAAACTAGTTTAGTGAAGAAATATAGTCAAATATATTTCTTTTTTTGAGTTCTTCTTGTTTTAGTTTGAATTTTCTTCTATAATTATAATAGGTGATAATAAATGGCCCTTACAAAAAAAGAAGTTGAATTATTAGATAAATATTTTAGAGTTTGTAATTATATGTCCGTAGGGATGCTTTATTTAAAAGATAATCCTTTACTTAAAAGAGATTTAAAAAAAAGTGATATTAAAAATAAATTAGTAGGACATTGGGGAAGTGCTCCCGGTCAAAATTTTATTTATACGCATTTAAATAGAATTATTAACAAATATAATTTAAATATGATATATGTATCTGGTCCTGGTCATAGTGGTGAAGCCTTAATTGCCAATGCTTATATTGAAGGAACTTATACTGAAGCATATCCCAATATTACCAAAGATGAAGAAGGATTAAAAAAACTATTTAAATCATTTTCCTTTCCAGGGGGAACTTCTAGTCATGTAGCACCAGAAGTACCCGGAAGTATTAATGAAGGAGGAGAACTTGGTTATAGTCTTGCCCATTCTTTTGGAGCTGTTTTAGATAACCCTAATTTAATTGTGGCCTGTGTTATTGGCGATGGGGAAGCGGAAACGGGAGCTTTAGCTACTTCTTGGCATGGTAATAAATTTATTAATCCTAAAAAAGATGGGATAGTTTTACCGATTTTACATTTAAATGGTTATAAGATTGCGAGTCCTACTATAATGGCTCGGATTAGTGATGAAGAGCGCAATAGTTTTTTTGCGGGTTGTGGTTGGGATGTTATTGATGTTGATGTTATGGATTGTGAAAATTATCACGAAGTAATGGCTAGTGCTTTAGATAAAGCGGTAAGTAAAATTAATAAAATAAAAGAAGATGCTAAAAAGAATAAAGAATTTAAAAGACCAAAGTATCCAATGCTTATTTTGCATAGTAAAAAAGGTTGGACATGTCCTAAAACAGTGGAAAAGAAAACCATTGAAGGTTCTTTTAGAGCACATCAAATTCCGATTTCTTTTCAAAATCCGGAAAAAGATTTAAGTTTGCTTACTTCATGGCTTAAAAGTTATCATCCTGAAGAATTGTTTGAGGAAAATGGGAAAATAAAAAAAGAAATATTAGCTTTATGCCCTAAAGGTACTAAAAGAATGAGTGCGAGTTTATACGCTAATGGAGGTCTTTTATTAAAAGAAATAAAAGTCCCAGATTATACTAATTATAAAATAGATATTATAAGAGGAAATACATATTCGGAAGATATGCGAGTTTTAGGAAGTTACCTAAGAGATGTTATTAAACTTAATCGCCATAATTTTAAAATATTTGGTCCTGATGAAGCTTTATCTAATCGGCTTAATAATGTTTTTGCGGTTACTGACCGAAAATGGAACGCTAAAACTTTAGCTAGTGATGAATTTTTATGTGATGAAGGTAATATTTTTGATAGTTACTTATCAGAACATTTTTGTGAAGGCCTTTTAGAAGGTTATCTTCTTACCGGAAGACATGGTATATTTCATAGTTATGAAGCTTTTATTAGAATTATAGACTCCATGACTAGTCAACATGCTAAATGGTTAAAAGTAACGAAAGAAATTCCATGGCGAGCACCGATTGCTTCTTTAAATTATATTTTAACCAGTCATACTTGGCAACAAGACCATAATGGTTATACGCATCAAGATCCCGGTTTTATTAATCATATTATTACGAAAAAAGCCGATATTGCGAGAGTCTATTTTCCCATAGATACAAATACTTTACTTTCAACCGTTGACCATATCATTAGAAGTAAAAATTATATCAATGTGGTGGTAGCTAGTAAGCATCCATCTTTACAATGGCTTTCTATGGATGAAGCCAAAAAACATTGTAAAAAGGGAATAGGTATCTTTACTTTTGCTTCCAATAAACCAAATAAACCGGATATAATCCTAGCTAGTTGTGGAGATACGCCCAACTTAGAAGTAATCGCCGCCGCCAAAATCTTAAAAGAATATACCCCTAAAATTAAATTTAGAGTAGTTAATGTTATTGATTTAATGCGCCTTCAAAAAAATACTATTCATCCGCATGGTTTAACTGATAGTGAATTTAATCAAATATTTACCAAAGATAAACATGTTATTTTTGCTTATCATGGTTATCCAAATATTATTCATGAACTTACTTATAATAGAGAAAATAGAAATTTCCATGTTCATGGTTATTTAGAAGAAGGAACAATTACCACAGCTTTTGATATGCGGGTGCAAAATAAAATTGATCGTTATCATTTAGTCTTAGATGTTTTAAAATATGTGGAAGAAAACGAAGATGTTTTGAGGACACGTAATTTAATGTATAAAAAGTTAAGAGAACATGAAAAATATATCCAAGAAGAAGGTATAGACTTAGAAGAAATTAGAAATTTCCATTGGGAGGACTAAATGAATATATATGATTTTGATAATACAATCTTAAAAGGAGATTCTTCTTATAAATTTATTGTTTATTCTTTAGTTCGTCATCCAATTAAAGTGATTCCTTGCTTATTTAAAGGCTTAAGTTTAAAAATAAAAAAAGATAATTTAGGAAATATAAAAAGTGCTATTTTTAGTTTTGTAAAAAGCATCCCTAATTTAGAGGAATATGTTAATAAATTTATTTTTCATAATTTAAAACATGTTAAAGGTTTTTATTTAAATAGACAAAAAGAAAGTGATATTGTCATCTCGGCTACTTTTGATTTTATCATTGTTCCTTTTTGTCATAAGTTAGGAATTAATAATGTTATTGCCACCAAATATGATGTTAAGGAAGGTAGTATTATTGGATTTAATTGTAAGGGAGAAGAAAAGGTAAGAAGACTCAAAGAAGAATTTGGGGATATTACTATAAGTGAAGCTTACTCGGATTCTTTATCAGATGAACCAATGTTGAAACTAGCAAGTAAGTCTTATTTAGTTAAAGGGGAAAACTTAATTTTATATCAAAAAACAGATGAAACTAAATAAATATTCTTTATAATTTAAGCATACTTATTATTAAGAGGTGTTTGATGAAAAAAGGAATAATATTATTTAGTTTTTTCTTTTTGTTATGTTCGAAAGTTGTTGCCGAGAACATTACAGAATATAGTGAAAGTGCCATTTTAGTGGAGGCATCAACTGGTAAAGTTTTATTTGAAAAGGATGCCGATTTAAGAAGGGCTCCCGCTAGTATGACGAAAATAATGAGTATGATATTAATAATGGATGCCATTAATGAAGGTAATTTAAAACTGGATGATAAAGTTATAATTTCCGAAAATGCCAGTTCGATGGGTGGGAGTCAAGTTTACTTAAATACAGGAGACTCTTATAAAGTAGAAGAACTTCTAAAAGCCATCGCCGTATCTTCGGCGAACGATGCTGTTGTTGCCATGAGTGAAAAAGTCGGAGGGACTGAAGAAAAATTTGTTTCGATGATGAATGAAAAATGTAAGAGTCTAG
>CANRGQ010000031.1 GCA_947630195.1 uncultured Bacilli bacterium | reverse complement strand
TTTGTCTTTTAATTGCTCAATTTACTGGTTGCATTTACTTTGAGAATTCACCTATTGGAAGTAAAATTAATGAAAGATTAAATAAAAAAAATTAACGTAGAAAGAGGACATTGTCAAACATTCATTTTTCTAATCTTTCCTTTCTTACGGGGAGGTAATAGATATAGAGAAAGAAATGTGGTTATTATAAATAATAAGACATTGATAAATGTATTGATTTCCATTGTTTTTATTCTTTTATTCCTTTTGGTTTTAAAATAAATAAATAACCTATAAGACAACGCCATCCTTACGTTTCTAATAGTAGTATACCATATCAGTATCATTAATGCAACCACAAATATAAAACTTGTATAAGAATTTAATAAATATCTCATTATAAACATAGAATTGTAAGGGAGAAATTTTATGTTTAATAATTTTGGAGTACATGTATCAAGTATATTTCGCGGGGCTGAAAAAGAAAGATTAGAATTAAGACATCCTTATGTGGGAACAGAACACTTACTTTTATCTATCTTAAAATTAGATAAAGAAATGAGTGAGTTTTTAAAAAGTTATAATTTAACGTATGAGAATTTTAAAAAAGAATTAAAACTAGTCGTGGGAAGTGCGACTAAATCTAATGAATACAATTTATATACGCCTCTTTTAAAAAGAGTAATTAATAATGCTATGGAAAATGCGAAAGAAAATAACAATGGCATGGTTACCAGTAAACATTTAGTCTTATCCATCTTTGAAGAAGGAGAAGGTATTGCGATAAGATTAATTATTGGGATGGGTATAGATATTGATGAAGTCTATGATAGTTTAAATAAAAATCAAAAGTTAGTAAGTAAAAAGTTAGAAGTATTAGAAACAGGAACTCTTTTAAATGAAACGGTCGATTTTAATGAACATGTGGTAGGAAGAGATAAAGAAATTGATTTAATTATTGAAACTATTTTAAGAAAGAAAAAGAATAATCCTATTTTAATCGGTGATGCTGGAGTGGGAAAAACCGCGATTGTGGAAGAGTTAACCAGAAGAATAGAAAGAAAAGAAGTACCCGAAAATTTATTTGATACGAAAATTGTTTCTTTAGAAATGGGCTCTTTAGTATCGGGAACTAAATATCGGGGAGAATTTGAAGAAAAATTAACGAAGATAATTAAAGAATTAGAAAGAGAAGGCAATATTATATTATTTATTGATGAAATTCATTCCATGGTTAATGCCGGGGGAGCCGAAGGAGCCATAACTGCCGGAGATATATTTAAACCAGCTTTAGCCCGGGGGAAAATAAAATGTATCGGAGCCACCACTTCTTATGAATATCATAAATATTTTTCTTCGGATAAAGCTTTAATGCGAAGATTTGAAGTCATTAATGTAAGGGAGCCAAATAAAGAAGAAACTAAAGAAATTCTTTTAAAAGTCAAAGGAGAGTATGAGAATCATCATAATGTTATCATACCGGATAATATTTTAGATAAAATAATTTATTATACCGGGAAGTTTATTAATAATAAGAAAAATCCCGATAAAGCTATCGATTTTTTAGATTCTGTTTGTTCGAAAGTAAAAACCCAAAATAATAATTTACAAGAAAGAAAATTATTATATCAGAAGTTAGATAAACTAAAAAAAGATAAAGATAAAAGTATTAAAGAAAATGATTATGATAAAGCTTTACTTATATATAGTGAAGAATTAGAAATTGATAAAAAGATAAATAATTTAGCGAAGATGAAAAAACAAGTTGTTAAAGAACAAGATATTATTAAAGTCTTAGAAAATAAAACTAATTTGATTTTAAGTAAAGAAAAATTAAAATGTTTAGATAATATTAAAAGTAATGTATCTTCTAAATTATATAATATGGATAAATATATTAAAGAGATTAATGAGTTAATTAAAGATAATTGTTTAAATAAAAAGGGAATGTTAAAAATATATTTAGAAGGACCAGCTTATTTAGGTAAAAGTACATTAGCCAAAATCTATGCCGAAAGTTTAAATGCTAATTTTATAAGACTTGATTTAAAAGAATATAAATCATCAATTCATATTAATAAGTTAATTGGAACAACTCAAGGATATGTCGGGTATGATGATGAACATATCTTTAATAGTTTAAAGAATAATAATTTTACCACTATCTTACTCGATAATTATAATGAATGTCATGAAAGAGTTAAAGATTTAATTAAAGAAATCTTAAGAGAAGGTTATATAACGGATAATAAAGGAGAAAAGATCTACTTTAATAATACGATTATCTTTATTACGGATGACACTGTAAATAATGTTAAAATAGGTTTTAATAATACAGTTGATAAAGATTCTAATGAACTTACAGATTTAGTTGATAAAGAAATAAAATTTACAAGTTTAACCAAAGAAGAGTTAACTAATTATTTAAAACTTCATAAAGTTAAAAATATTGAAAGTATTATAAATAAAAGTAATTATGAAAAAGATAATTATAAAAATATTTCGAAATTAATAAAAGAAGATAATTTAATTAACAACTAAATTATCTTCTTTTTTTATACTTCAATTTTATAACCTTTCTTTTTTAAGATTACTTTTCTTAAAAATTCAAAGGGGATAACAGTAAATGCTATAGAAATAACAAATAATAATTCAAAAGGAGTCATTCCATAAGTTCTAAATAAATTACCACCATTATAAATTAAGAATATTTGAGCAATGATAATAAACAAGAAGATGAAAATAAAGACTTTATTTTTGGTAATATTAGATAAGATATTTAATCTTTCCGTTCGGGAATTAAAAGCATTGAAGATACCAATAAAGATAAATAGAGCAAAGTAAGAAGTCATGAAGTGTGCTTCATCACTTCTGATAATTTCTTTTATGATTGGTAGTTTTAAAAATAAGATACATAATAGAGCAGAATATGTTGCTGTTAAAATGATTTCGGAATACATATATTTATTAATAATGGGTTCATTAATACTTTTAGGTTTATGTTCCATATAATATTTTAATGGAGCTTCATAAGAGAAGGCAAGTCCGGCAAAAGTATCCATAATCATATTAAGCCATAACATTTGAATAATCGTAATTGGGGTACTTACCCCAATATAAGAACCAATTATGGATAAGAATAGAGCTGTAAAATTAACGGTTAATTGATAAGTAACAAAACGTCTGATACTTTTAAAAATAGTTCTACCATATAAAATAGCTTTACTTATGGATAATATATTATTATCTAAAATAACGATATCACTGGCTTCTTTAGATACTTCCGTACCACTTCCCATCGCAAATCCCACATTAGCTTTCTTTAAAGCTGGGGCATCATTAACCCCATCGCCTGTCATTCCCACAATTAGATTCATATCTTCTAAAATGCTAACTAAACGACTTTTATCTTGAGGAAGGGCTCTTGCCACCACTTTTAATATGGGCATTATTTTTTTAATATCTTCTTCATCCATTTTATTTAACTCATTACTTGTAAGAATAATATCGGTACTACTCGTAATAATGCCACAATCTTTGGCAATATTTTTGGCCGTATCTTTAGCATCACCGGTAATCATAATAACATTAATCCCCGCATTCCTTATTAAACTAATACCTTCTTTAGCTTCACTTCTTAACTCATCTTTTAAAGTAATAAAACCTAAAAATGTTAAGTTATTATCTAAATTAGTCCCTTTAGCAAGAGTTATAACTCGAATACCTTTTTGAGTGTATTTATCTATTTCTTTTAAAATATTTTTGGAATTAAGAATAATTTTTTCTTCACCATTAGTATTTAAATATTTGGTACATTTCGGAATAATTACTTCGGATGCTCCTTTTAAATAGATTTCTTTATCCAAATAAATAGCGCTATATTTATTTTTACTATCAAAAGGAATTCTTTTATTTATTTTTAAATTAGTATTTTGATAAGGTAAAAAGTTAATTAAGGCTTGATCGGTGGAGTTACCACCGATTACTTTGTTATCACTAATTACACTTTCATTATTTAAAATTAAAGAGTTATAAATATCATTATATATTTTCGTTCGTTTTAAATCTTTGGCTTTGGTAAAAGTTTTTAAATCGCCCGAGATAAAATGGGTTACTTCTAAAATACCTTTGGTAAGAGTACCTGTTTTATCGGTTAATAAATAATTTAAATTACCACTGGTTTCGATACCTATTGGTTTTCTTACTAAAACATTATCTTTAAGCATTCTTTTCATATTGGAAGATAAGACTAAAGTAATCATCATGGGTAGCCCTTCAGGAACAGCCACGATTATAATGGTTACGGATAAAGTTAAAGCATAAATTAAATAATTTAAAATAATCTTTGGTGTCGTAATAGTCGTAATAATTAAATCCATATCAAAGTTATTTTCAATCACTATTTTATTAAAAAGATAAGAAAGTGAAACAACAAAAGCCCCAATATAACCAATTTTACTAATTATTTTTGCTAGTCCATATAATCTTTTTTTTAAAGGTGATGTGGGTGGTGTCGTTTGAACTTCTAAAGAAATTTTGCCATATTCCGTGTTGTTACCCACACTTTTAACAAGCATTTTCCCATTTCCCGAAGTAACTACCGAACCACGATAAAGGGTGGAATTATTACTTTTTTTAATATCTTTAGCTTCACCAGTTAGGGATGACTCATTACAAGTGATGGTGCCATTTATAAGGATGCCATCAGCGGGAACCGAATCTCCAGTCGTAAGTTTCACAATGTCTCCCACGACAATATCGCCAATCATTACTTCTTTTAGAATGTTATCTCTAAAAACTTTAACTTTTATTTTACTAGCTTCTTCCGATAACTTTTTGAAGGCTTCTTCGCTTCCATATTCTGAGATTGTCGAAATTAAAGAAGCCAGCATAACAGCAATGGCAATACCTATTGTTTCATACCAATCATACTTGGAAAAAATAAAAAGTAATTTAATCCCTAAAGCAATGAGTAAAATTTTAATGATAGGATCTCCTAGAGACTCTAAAAGAATTTTAAAAAAAGTTTTCTGTTTAACTTTAGTAAGTTCATTTGTACCATATTGATTTCTTTGCTTTTTTACTTCATTTTCACTAAGACCATTATAATTTATCATATTTCACCCGCTAAAATATATGAAGTAAATATATAATATATGCAAAATTAAAAAATTGTTTCTTAAATAATTGTTAATTAAATTAATTTATGTTAAGATAGAAACTTAAAGAAAGAGGTCAACATGACAAAATTAGAATGTGAAAAATATGAAAAATGGCTTTTAAATGGTTGTTATAAGGAATTAAGTGAAGAAATAGAACCTTGTGAACTTCCAATAGGAATTCAACCATCAGGGGCAAAGGTTTATAATTTTACAGAAGTTAATTATTCTAATCAAGAATTAATGGGAATGTATTTAGCAGGTACTTTATCTTATATATTAAAGGGATATGCCATGCCTACCGAGAATGGTTTTGAAAATACTAAAAAACATCAAATTATTTTAGGTAATGAATTTTTTGAGTTTATTCGTAGTTTTACTAAAAGAGTTTTAACGGCTTATAAAAAGGGAGAAGACAAATATAAGTGGTTGAAATATAATGCTTTTCCTCAACCTATTCAAAATGAACAACTTTTTAATCCAAGGGAAAAATTTGTCTATTATTACACTGAAGGATTTCTTATATATGATATTTTAGGTCCTACTCCTTATAATCTTTGGGGAAATTATGGCCTTATATATTTAATGCCTTTATATGTACGAAATTTGGCTTGTTCTAGTGATGTTGATGTAAGACCAATGGTTAAAGATATTCTAGAATTTTATGAAAGAAATTTACATAATGATAATATAAATTATGTTTTAAGAACTTTAGCTCCTTATTTTATTTTTTATCTTGGTTCTTTTTGTACTAAAGAGGAAAAAGATATGGTGGAAAATTACTTAAGTGTTTTTTGTAAAAATAGAAAAGTTATAGAACAAGTTGAAACTAATTATTTTTATGCGAAATATATTGATGATGCTAATATTGAAATGCATAAGAAAATGATTATGTCTTGTGATTTTTGGGATACGAAAATGATTAATGATTTAAATGAAGTGGCCTTTAAAAAAAGAAAGTAGTTAACTTTCTTCAATAAAATTTTTAGATTTATGAGGTTCATCAAATAAAAGGTTAGGGTAGCCTTGTTGTCTTAAGGCTTCATAAACGACAATAGCAACTGTATTAGATAAATTTAAGGCTCTTACATCACTAGTCATAGGAATTCTTAAACATCTATCAATGTAAGGTTTTAGAATCTTGGGTGGAATACCCGTTGATTCTTTACCAAAGAAAAAATAGATGTTTTTTGATGTATCACTATAATCAAATGAAGTATGAGGTTTATGACCATATCTTGTTAAAAAATAATATTCTCCTTTATTTTTAGAAAAAAATTCCTCAATATTTTCATAGACAGTATATTCACACTTATCAATGTAATTAACACCACTTCTTCTTACATATTTATCATCTAAACTAAAGCCTAGAGGTTTAATTAGATGTAAATGGGTATGACTAGCAATACAAGTCCGCATAATATTACCTGTATTAGTAGGTATTTCGGGTTCAAATAAAACAACATTAATCATAACATCCTCCGTAAAAATAATTATATTAAATATAGAATTAATTGTCAAAAAATAAAATCTAGTTTATAATTAAAATGGTGATAAAAATGGCTAAGCGAAAAAAATCAAAAGAAGCAACTAGTAAAGGAATGAGTGTCGAACTTACCGGTTTAATACTTGCAATTGTCGGTATAATTGGTTTTGGCTTTGGTTATATTGGGACTCTTATTAAAGAATTTGGTATGTTTTTAATGGGTTCTTGGTGGATTGTTTTTGTAATCTATCTTCTTTTAGTGGGTCTTTTTATGATATTTAAAAGAAAGATGCCAAAGTTTTTTTCTTCCCGTTTAATTGGTTTTTATTTAATTATGTTAGTTATTTTAGTGGCTAGTCATTTTACCTTTTTAAATGAAATTGAAAATCCGGCTGATATTTTAAAAACAACTTTTGACCAATATATGGATCGGATTAATTCCATAGATATGGCGGCTTCAATTTTAAATACGGGTAATACTTCCATATCTATTGGGGGTGGTTTAATTGGGGCTTGTGCCATTAGTGTTTTGTATGCTTTATTTGCCAGAGTTGGCACCATCGTTATTTTAGTTGTTATGGCTATTGGGGGTTTAATCTTATTATTTGATGTTACATTTAGTGATGTTTTAGATAAAATAAAGGGATTTATTAAAAAGAATAAAGAAGAGAGTAAAGATACTGAAGAAGAGGATGGTTTAGTTAAAATTAGTGAGAATGTCCATGAAGAAGTAGAACTAGAACCTAAGCACGATGATAAAATTGTTATTAATAGACTAGAAGATATTAAAAATAAAAATAAAGAAGTATCTCCTAATGAGATAGTAGAAGTAGAACCAATGGTAATTGAGCCCATTAATGATGGGAAATATAAATTACCTCCAATTAGTATTTTAAAAGAGGTTAAAAGTCCAAAGAAAACCGAAAATGATGCTCGTATAATGGCTAATAAAGATTTATTAGAAAAAGTATTAGGCGACTTTAAAATAACCGCTAAAGTTGTTAATATTCAAGTAGGACCAGCATTTACCCAATATGAGGTATGTGTTCCGGCTGGAACTAAAGTAAGTCATATTTTATCAATTAATAAAGAAATTGCTTTAGCCTTAGCGGCCAAAGATGTGCGTATTCAAGCGCCAATTCCTGGGAAAAGTACGATTGGGGTGGAAATTCCTAATGAAACAATTAGTGCGGTACCATTTAGAGAAATTTTAGAAGCTAATTTAAGTGTTAAAAATAAATATGATATTATGATTACTTTAGGAAAAAACTTAATGGGTAAACCTATTGTAGCTGACCTTACCAAGATGCCTCACCTTTTGGTAGCGGGTTCTACTGGTAGTGGTAAATCTGTATGTATTAATTCCATTATTTGTTCTATTTTAATGAATTATACCCCTTATGAAGTAAAACTTATTATGGTTGACCCTAAAAAGGTTGAACTTACTAATTATAATGGGACACCTCATTTATATTGTCCGGTAGTAAATGACCCAAAGAAGGCCTCTATTATGCTTCAAAATGTCGTTGCCGAAATGGACAGACGTTATGATACTTTTGCCGAACATAAAGTAAAGAAAATTAATGAATATAATGAATATATTGAAAAAGAAAATAAAAAACATCCGGAAAGTCCATTGCCAAAGATGCCTTATTGGGTTGTAATAATTGATGAACTTGCCGATTTAATGTTAGTGGCTTCTAAAGAAGTCGAAAATTCGATTATGCGAATTACGCAACTAGCTAGAGCGGCCGGTATTCATTTAATCGTGGCTACCCAAAGACCATCAACCAATGTTATTACGGGTGTTGTTAAAGCAAATATTCCATCGCGTATTTGTTTTGCTGTCGCAAGTCAAATTGACTCTAGAACAGCCCTTGATATGGGGGGTGCCGAAAAACTTCTTGGTAAAGGTGATATGTTATATTTACCAATGGGGGAAAATACCCCCGAAAGAATTCAAGGCTGCTTTATATCTGATGAAGAAATTGAAAAATTAATTAATTATTGTACGAAACAAATGAAAGCTCAATATACCGAAGATTTAACGGTTTCGAGTGGAACATCTAATTCTTCTTCTGGAAGTGGTAATGGCGAAGATGACTATGATGATCCAATGTATAATGAAGTGGTAGACTTTGCTATTTCAACTGGTAAAATTAGTGCATCTTTAATTCAAAGAAAATTCCGTTTTGGCTTTAATAGAGCGGCTAGAATGATTGATTTACTAGAATCAAGAGGCATAGTGGGGCCACAAAACGGCAGTAAACCAAGAGAAGTTTTAGTTAAATCGGAAGATGAAATAGATGAATAAATAGGCATAAGCATATAAAAAAATTTAATTACCTCATACATTACGTTAGGAGGTAATTTTTTTATGTTATTTGATGATAACAATGTCAATTTAGATTTAGCCCTATTTAATTTAGCTAACATAAGTAGTCCCAAGCCTAGTGTTCCAAATTATAATAAAAATAGTAAATTTTTAACAGCCAAAGAAGGATTTTTAAGAGGAAATATTTTTAAAGATGAATATTTACCTTATAAAAATTTAACTTACTTAAATATTCAACCTAAAAGTGATAGAGAAGCCAAACTTTTTAATGTTATGGAATATGCCCATGCAATTACCGATATGAATCTTTTCTTAGATACGCATCCTGATGATAAAGAGGCCCTACATTATTTAGAAGAATTAATCAAAGAAGAAAAAGCAGCCAAGAAAGAATATATGGAAACTTATGGACCTCTTATGGTAATTAATACTAAAGGGGAAGAATTTAAATGGATTGATAGTCCATGGCCATGGGAAGAATTTAGAGGTGATATCTATGTTTAAATATGTTAAACATACTAACTATCCCATTAGTATTAGCAAAAAAGATTTAAGAATGGCCAAACTTCTTTTAACGCAATTTGGCGGTTCGAATGGGGAACTTGCGGCCTCTTTAAGATATTTCAGTCAAAAATATACGATGCCTGATGATAAAGGAAAAGCCTTACTTAATGACATTTCAACTGAGGAACTTGGTCATTGTGAAATGATTTGTACAATGGTCAAACAACTTACCCAAAATGCCACGATTGCCGAATTAAAAGAAGCTGGACTTGATGCTAATTATGCGGAACATAATAAAGGATTATATCCAGTAGATGCCAATGGGGTTCCTTTTACGGCTACTTATTTTTCCGTAACTGCTGATCCAATTGCTGATTTAATGGAAGATATGGCTGCCGAACAAAAGGCTAGAGCAGTTTATGAAAACTTAATTGATCTAACTGATGATGAAGATGTTTTAGCTCCATTATTATGGTTAAGACAAAGAGAAGTAGTGCATTTTAATCGTTTTAAAGAATTATATGAATATTATAAAAGTAAAGGATATTAAAAAGACTCATGTGAGTCTTCTTTCTTTTATTTAACCATTTCAAATTCATAAATGTTTAAAAGTCTTTCTAAATCTTCTACTTTTAAAATAGTACCTTTAACACCATCTAAAATATTGCTATCTTTTATTTCGCCATTATTAACATATATAATGGCAGGAACATTATCTAAATTATTAAGTTTTAAAGTCTTTTTAATAGTGTCTAAATAATTTTCATCTTCTTTAATTAAGTTTGTAACATCAATATAATAGAAGATATCATTTATATTATAAGTATCAATTAAGACTTTTAATTCTTTTTCAAAATTATAAACATCTTTATTACCAGTATAACCTAAATAGATAAAATATGATGAGGGTAATTCTTGACTAATTTCATCAAATTCATCTAAACTAGTAACACTGGTAACAATTGTACTAGAAGTAATTAAATAACTTTTCATGAGCTTTTCTTCACTTTTTAATTGATACCATTTAAAACTATAGAATAATACTAAAATGCCTCCGACTAAAACAAGAAGAGCATATAAATAATTTTTAAAGCCTATTTTTGGTATAACAATTTCTTCTACTTTTTTTTCAACTTTTTTGACAGTTGGACTTTTCTTTGTTGTTTTTTTTGTTGATACTTTTTTAGATGTACTCATATCATCATATCCTTTCAATTATTATTGTAACATAATTAAAAATCATTTGTAAACTTTATTTTGCTTTTAATGAATGAAAATATCTATTGTTTACAATTATTTATTTTGCTATAATAAAAAATGGATAGAAAAAGGTGATTAAATGAAAAAAATAAAAGAGTACATTGTTAATTTTATTAATGGTTTTTGTATGGCTCTAGCCGATAGTGTGCCAGGAGTATCAGGAGGTACAGTAGCCTTTATCTTAGGATTTTATGATAAATTCATAAGGGCTTTAGATGATTTATTTAGAGGGGATATGAAGGCCAAAAAGAAAGCCATTGCTTATTTATTTAAACTCGCTATCGGCTGGATTGTCGGAATGGTTTTAGCCGTTTTATTCTTATCTAATTTATTTGATAAACATATTTATGAAATGAGTTCTTTATTTATTGGGTTTATTGTTTTTGCTTTACCAATTGTTATAAAAGAAGAAAAGGATAATTTAAAAGGTAAATATCAAAATATAATTTTTGCTCTTTTAGGGGCTTTATTAGTTATTGTGATTACTTATTTAAATCGGGTTGTTGGCGGAACATTTAATATTGATAACTTTAATTTAGGAACTATTTTGTATGTCTTTTTAGCGGCGATGGTGGCTTTCTCAGCCATGATATTACCAGGAATTTCTGGTTCAACTATTTTGCTTATCTTTGGTATTTATATTCCCATAATTACGAAAATTAAAGCCTTATTAAGTTTGGATTTTAGCGCTTTACCAATCTTAATTGTCTTTGGCTTAGGTGTTATATTTGGGGTGCTTTATTTCATTAAATTATTAAGAAAATGCTTAGATAAAAAAAGAAGCGCCACTATATATTGTATCTTAGGAATGATGATTGCCTCAATTTATTCAATTATTATGGGCCCAACTACTTTAGATGTTCCTCTTAATAGTTTAAGCATCGAAACATTTAATATTTTATACTTCATTTTAGGAGGAATAATTATTTTAAGTTTAGAAGGTTTAAAGAACTTCTTAACTAAAGAAAACTAAGGAGAAAATTCAAATGGAATTACGAAAATTAGGAGAAAAAACCTATGTGTTATTAAGTCCAGTTAATGTAGGAATATATCTTTTAGATGAAGGAAATGTCTGCTTAATTGACAGTGGCAGTTCTAAAGATTATGGTAAAGAAATATCTAAAGTTTTAGAAGAGAATAATTGGCATTTAAAGTGTATTATTAATACCCATAGTCATGCGGACCATATTGGAGGCAATGCCTATTTACAAAATAAGTATAACTGTCAAATTTATGCTGAGAAAACCGAGAGTTATTTTATAAATAGTCCTATTTTAGAACCTGCTTTAATGTATGGGGCTAAGCCGATAAAAGAACTTTGTACATCATTTTTAATGGCGAAACCTAGTGTTTGTGAAGATATAAATAATTTTGCGGAAGAAGGCTTAGAAATAATTAATTTGGAAGGTCATTCCTTTGGATTAATTGGAGTCGCCACCAGTGATAATGTTTTATTTGTGGGTGATGCTTATACGAGTAGTAAAATCCTTGAAAAATATAAAATTCAATATACTTATGATGTGGCTAATTTTTTAAAAACTCTAGATTTTTTAAAAGAAACCAATTATGCTTATTATGTTCCATCGCATGGGGAAGTGGAAAGTGATATTGAGGATACTTTAAGAAAAAATGCGGAGGCAATTACCAGTATTGAAGAAGAAATATACGAAATAATATTAGATAAACATAATTATAATGAAATATTAAAAGAATTATTTAATCATTACCATATTAAAGAAACAATAGAGCAATATCATATTGTAGGTACGACAATTAAAAGTATGATTTCTAAATTAATGGAGGAAGATAAGATTACTTTAAGTGTTAAAGATGCAAATCTTTGGTTAGAAAGAAAATAGTTATTTAAAATAGTTGAGTTTGTTTAAATTGACTTTAACTATTTTTTTTAATTCCGTAATAAAGGGAGAAGGCATGGATTTATTGTAAAAAATAAAAGTTTTTAAACGACATCTCGTTAGGCCTACATAAAATAGCCTTCTTTCTTCAGCATATTTTATTTCTTTATTTGGAAGAATTTTATTAATTAAAGGGTTATTTTCAATTTGATTTGGAAATCCTAAAAGTTCATCATTACAATTTAAAATAATCGTGTAATCACTTTCTAATCCTTTGGCTTTATGAACAGTATAAATAGGTATCTTACGTTCCTTATAAATTAGCGATGTATCGTTAATAGAAAAGTCATTATCAATGTAACTGTAAATATCTTTGTTGTTCCTAAATAAAATCATAATATCATTTGTGAATGTTAAAAGATAATCTAAAACTTTTTTAAACATAGTAACTTTATTTTGATAGGGAACAAAAATAACTGGATTTGATTCATGTTTAAATGATTTTAAATCTTTTTTTATTTGTAAAGGATTTTTGGAAATGAAATTGCTGGCAATATCCACTAGTTCTTGACCACTTCGGTAGGTATTTAAAAGTTTAATTTCCTCTACATTATTTAGTTTTTGGGAAAAATTCAAAAAGATATTTAAGTCACATCCGGAAAACCTATAAATAGATTGGTAATCATCACCAACAGCAATTATTTTAGAATTAGTATTATTATAGATTGCTTCGATTAAATTAAATCTAATCATGGAGGTATCTTGAAATTCATCAATAAAGATATATTTGTAATTAAGAGAGGCAATATTAACATATTTGGTAGCCATAATGATTAAATCATCAAAGTCAAAGGCCTTTGTTCCCTGTTTTTCTTCATTATAAATTTTATAAATATTAAAAATAATAATGAGGATTTTTTTCTCTGTAAAACTAAATTTATTTAACGATATATCGTTAAAAGTTAAACTGTTGGTTTTCCATAAATTGATGAAAGTTTCAATGAAGGTAATAAAACTAGAAAATTCTTTAGATTGACAAAACTTTTTGTAATTGGTTTTTATTTTCAAAAATTTAAGAATTGTTTTTTGCTCCTTTTTATTACATGTAAGCAAGTATTCTTTAATTATAAAGTTTAATAAATAAGGATTTGCTAAAGTATAAGTAATATTGCATTTTTGTAAAATACTAATTGCCAGTTTGTGAAAAGTAAAAACATCCACATCATCATTAATTTTCTTCTTTATATCGTTAACTGAAGCATTAGTGAATGATATCATTAAAATTTCTTGAGGGGCTATACCACCTGCAATCAGAGATTTTACTTTGTGGATAATGGTTGTGGTTTTTCCGGAACCGGCTGCCGCAACAACTAAAGCATTGTTTTTACATTCTAAAACTTCATTTTGATAAACATCGAGATTATTTGATACATTTTTAACCATAATTAAAATTTGTAAAGGAAAAGTTCATCTTTATATTAACACAATTTGACTTATTTAGGGAGGAGAAGTTTCATAAAATTTAAAAATTTAGTATAATTTAATTGGTAGTAGGTGATTGTTGTGGAAAAATTTAAAAAAGTTGTCGGTGTGGCTTTTATTGAAGATGGCAAGTTATTAATTGTAAAATCACAAAGAAGTAATACCACAAATTCTTGGACTTTAGTAGGTGGGGGAGTTGAGACTGGGGAAACTGAAATTACCGCTGCCTTAAGGGAAGTAAACGAGGAAATAGGACAAGGATTTGAATTTTGTGAAGAGGATTTACTACCAATTATGTGTTTTAAAGAAGCTGCCGCGAGTGATATTGATGTAACTATTGAAATGAATATGTTCTTGGCTACGAAAAAAATTCATGTAAGTTTAATTCCAAATGATGAAATTATGGATTATCATTGGTATTCTTTAGGCGAAACAGAATATAATTTATCATCATCAATTAGAGATCATTTTCTTCCATATGCAATCCAAAAAGGACTACTTTTTTGAAAAAATATAAATAAAATTGTCAAAATTAGTTGCATAATTAAAATTTGTATAGTATAATCTTAATTGTCTTGAAATCTTATTTTAAGACAATAATGGTTTTGGGCGATTGGCTCAGTTGGTTAGAGCATCTGCCTTACAAGCAGAGGGTCATAGGTTCGAGTCCTATATCGCCCA
>CANRGQ010000030.1 GCA_947630195.1 uncultured Bacilli bacterium | reverse complement strand
CATATAATTTAGATGGTGTTTATGATACAGCGGGTGATACCTCAGGAGATGGTGTCATTAATGCCTTAGATTTATTACAAGTTCAAAGAAGTATTTTAGGTACATACACAATTAGTTAGGAGGATTTATGAAGAAGTTAAAATTATTAATATTTACCTTTTTAAGTTTAATTATATTACCAAGTCTTGTTAATGCGGCGAGTGGAAATATTAGTATAAGTGGTACCAATACGGTTGTTGTTAAAAATAAAGTAACAGTAACGGTAACCTTATCTAGTAGTGTTCCTATTGGTAGTTGGGAAATGCAACTTAGTTATGATAAAAAATATTTACAACTTACAAGTACAACAGCGGAAGGTAATGGTGTCAAAATGGCTAATTCATCAGCTACGGGTACCAAAAGTAAAAAATATACTTTTACATTCCAAGCCTTAAAAACAGGATCAACAAAAATATCTATAGATATGTATGATGCTTATGCTTATCAAGATTTTAGCGAGTTATCCTTAAGTGCGGGTAGTAAAACCATTAATATTATTACCCAAGAAGAATTAGAGGCTAGTTATTCTAAAGATAATGATTTAAAAGAATTAAGTGTCGAAGGTTTTGAAATTACGCCAGCATTCAGTAAAGATAATTTAAATTATAAAGTAGTAGTTCCAGAAGGAACAACTAGTATTAATGTTATTGCTAATCCAAATGATAGTAAATCTTCCGTAACTGGTGCTGGTACCGTTAATGTAACGGAAGGGGCAAATACTGTCAATATTGTGGTAAGAGCGGAAAATGGTAGTGAAAAAACTTACACCCTAGTCGTCGAAGTTATTGATGAACATCCGATTAATGTAACAGTAGATAAAGAAAACTATACGGTAATTAAGATAAGAGAAAATTATACTTGTCCAGAATTATTTGAAGATAGTGAAGTTGAAATAAATGATTTTAAAATACCAAGTTGTAGTAATGATAAATTAGGTTATACATTAGTAGGACTAAAAAAAGAAGATGGTACGGTTGAGAGTTTTATTTATCAAAATGGTAAATATACTAAATATAATGAAGTAACTGGAACATCTTTAAAGATTGTCGTATTAGATTATGAAGGAACTTTACCAGGTTTATCTAAAGCCACTTCCATGATTGGGGGAACAACGCATGCGGCTTTAAATTATAAAGATAATTCCAAATTTTATGTCGTATATGGAATGAATGTAGCAACCGGTAAAAAAGATTTCTATCTCTATGATACCGTTAATAATACTTTAACTTTATATGATGATGCCCAAGTAAAAGATTTAATTAATTCTAATCATCTATATTTATATATTATTGTGGCTTTAGCAGTGGTTCTAATCCTTGCTCTTATTTGTATAATTAGGTTAAGTAAGAAAAGTAAAAAGGTTAAGATGGAAACACCTAAAGAAAATAATATATTAAAAGAAGAACCTAAGAAAGAGATAAAAGAAACAAAAGAAAAGAAGAAAACTAAAGAAAGTAAAAAAGAAGAAGTTAAAGAAGAAATTAAGGAACAACCAGAAGATAAAAATGCGATTACGGAAATAAAAGATGAAGAAGATGATGAAACGGAAACTTATTATTTATTTGAAAGTGATCGTAAAAAACATCACAAGAAAAAGAAAAATAATATTTAACCAGAATGAGAGAAATCTCATTCTTTTTTAACTGTTATAGTATTTTTAATAAGATTATGTTATAATAACTTTTACTTAAAAGGGAGGTTTTAGAATGAACCAAAATTTATTTCAATTAAATGATAATTGTGGAATTGTTTCTGATGAAAAAGGAAATACTAATCTAATAAAAAAAGAAAATAATTCTTATCAATTTGATGAAATATTACTAAAAGAAAATGAAATTGAAAGACTAAGAAATAAATTAAGTGATTGTAAAGATAAATTATCTTTAAATAAACAAAATATAATATATGGTGAAATTGCGAGTATTTTTTTAATAGTTTTAGAAATCTTTATGTTTGGATTTTTACACTCAACAGTACCTATAAAGAAATTATTGTTTATAATGGCTATTTCTTATCTTCCTTTAAAGGCCATAATTACTCTTACATATGGAACTAGAATCGGAAAACATAACAAGAAAATAAAATTAAATGGCGAAATAGAAAAAATAGAAAGTGATATACCAACATTAGAAAAAGAACTGGATAAAATAAAAGAAAAAAGTAAATATAAAGTAGAAAGATTTGCTTTTATGGAAAATAACAATAAATCTAATGATAATGAAATTTGTCATGAAGCATCTTTAATAGTAGATGATTATATTAAGAAAGATAAAAATAAAGTAAAAATATTAAGTTTAACTAAAAAATAGAAAATTAATTTTTCTGTTTTTGTTTGTTAAAAGCCCTATAAATTGCTTTTTAATGGATAATAATATATAATGGAGATAGGTGGTTTTAATGAATTTAATTGTAAATGGACATAACATTTTTGAAATATTAATAGTTACATTTTTAACCAGTTTAGTTTTAGTGCCTATTACAATGAAACTTGCTCATCATGTAGGAGCAATGGATATACCTAACGAAAGAAAAATTCATAAAGTGCCAATTCCCAGACTAGGGGGCTTGGCTATATTTGGTTCTTTCTTATTAGGTTATATTTTGTATGGCGAAGTAACTACCCAAATGTTATCTATTTTAATTGGTTCATTTTTAATTGTTTTAGTGGGTGTTTTTGATGATATTAAATCCATTAGAGCCTTGTATAAATTTATTGTTCAAGTAATCGCGGCCGTTATTGTGGTGGTTTACGGTAAAATCTATTTTACCGAAATAACCTTTTTAGGTTTAAAATTAGAATTCAATTTATATGTTAGTTATTTTCTATCTATATTCTTTATTTTAGCTATTTCTAATGCTATCAATTTTATTGATGGGATGGATGGTTTATCTAGTGGCATAAGTTCTATTTATTTCTTAACCATTGCGGTTATTGCTCTTATTTTAAATAGACTTAGTGGTTTAGATATTATTTTATCTATTATTATGCTCGGAGCTACTTTAGGTTTCTTAGTTTATAATTTTCCTCCGGCGAAGACTTTTGTTGGGGATAACGGGAGTGTCTTTTTAGGATTTATTATTTCCGTTATTGCTTTACTAGGTTATAAAGTAGCCACCCTTACTTCTTTAGTTATTCCGATAACTATTTTAGCCGTTCCGGTTTTTGATACCGTATTTGCAATTTTAAGAAGACTTATTAAACATAAAAATATTGCCGAAGCCGATAAAGAACATTTTCATCATCAACTTTTAAAAATGAAATTTACCCCTCGAGTAAGTATTATAATTATTTATTTAATTAATATTATGTTTGCGGTAATATCTATTTTATATGTCATTGGAGATTCTAAAGATGTCATTATTCTTTATGCTATCGCGGCGCTTTTAGTTTTATTTGTTGTTTTAAAAACCGATATTTTATATGACCATAAAAAGAATAAAAAGAGGTAATTTATGCAAGATATAAAAAAAGTTCTATCCAAAAATTCTTTAACTAATTTGGTATTTATCTTTTATATAATATCCATCGTTTTAGATTTACATCTATTTTATAATAGTATATCTACTTTAATAAGAGTGGTAATAATTACGATTTTATTTTTAATAATCTTTCTTTTTTATAGTAATAAAAAAGAAAAGAAATTATTAATTGCGTATTTTTTAGCCTTAAGTGTCTATATTGTCTTGCATTTAATAAATGTAAATAATTTTAAAGTGAGTTTTATTACAAATTACAATAATTTAGATGAACTATTATATTTTTGGAAAATGCTAATGAATGTTTTTCTTATTTTTATCGTCTATAAATTAAATATTAAGAAAGATAGTTTTTATAAATTAATTACGTTTTCAGCATTTATTATTTCCGGCATTATAGTTATTAGCAATTTATTTAAAATAGGGTATACTTCATATAATTTTCTAAGACCTGAGTATAGTATTTTTGATTGGTTCAGAATTAAAAACATTCCATTTATAACATCATCAACAAAAGGATATTTTCATTTAACTAATCAAATTTCGGCTATCCTAATTTTATATTTACCAATTTTATTTATCTATTTAAAAGAGAAAATAACTTTTAGTAAAATGATTACAATAATACTTGTTATAACATCTTTATTTATGCTAGGTACCAGAGTATCTAACTATTCGGTATTCATTATAATTTTCTTAACATTTATTGTTTATTTAATAACTTCTTTAACAAGTAAAAACTTTAATAAATGGTATCTCTTAATTTTAGTCTTAATGGGAGGCTATTCTTATTTTTTATTTAGTAATGCTCCTCTTTTAAGTCGGAATCTTTATTATGATACTTTATTTAAAGAAAAAGAGGCTAGTAAAGATAATGAAGAATATTATGAGTTATCCAGTAAACCACTAAGTGAATTAAGTAATGAAGAATTACTTACATATTTAGGTTATTTTAATATTGATGAAGACTTTTATAATACTTATTATCCTTTAGAAAATGATCGTTTATTTTATGAGAATTACTTAAGTTTAAATACCACTAAAATAAATGATACGAGATTTTTAGAGAAGAAAGTTATTGAGAGAGTTAAAGAATTAAATGCTAATAAGGCTGATACATATTTTGGAATAGGTTATGACCGAGTTATCAATATCTTTAATATTGAATCCGATTATGTCATGCAATATTATGCTTTGGGTATTATTGGGGTAATCCTTTTACTTGGAGTTAACATCATCCTTGTTCTATTCATGGGTTTTAAAATGTTATTTAATCTAAAAAGGTATTTTACTATGGAAAATATTTTACTCTTATTTACCATTAGTTATTATCTTTTAGCAGCATATTTTACGGGTAATATTTTAAACGCTATTAGTACGATTATTCCAATTTCTTTTGTAATTGGTTTTGCTTTAAGTAATTTAAAGAAAGAAGAATTAAAAGATAATGAATATTACTTAGGTTTTAAAACAAGTACGAAAAGTAAAGAAGAAATCTTAGATAATATTTTTAAAAGTAAAAAGCAAAATATTATTTATAATATTAATCCTATAATTATTATGAATTTCTTACATAATGAAAAAGTTAAGAACGAAATTAATAAAAGTAATTATAATATTCCGGATGGAAGCGGGATTGTTTTAGCCTCCCTACTTACCAGTCATAATATAAGAGAGTCTATTCCGGGTGTAGAACTAATGGAAGATATATGTGCAAGAAGTATCCAAAATAAATATAAAATATATTTATATGGTAGTAAGGAAGAAAGTGTTAAGAAAACTAAAGAAATTTTAGAAGCAAAATATCCAAAAATCCAAATAGTTGGTTACCTTAATGGTTATAATAAAGATAAAGAGAAAGATGCTAAGAAAATAGTATCTAGTAAATGTGATATTCTCTTTGTCGCTTTAGGTAGTCCAAGCCAAGAAGAATTTATTATAAAAAATAAAGAACTATTTAAAGATATTAAAATTATTATGCCAGTGGGAGGTTCTTTTGATGCCATAAGTGGTAATGTTAAAAGGGCTCCAAAGATATTTCAAAAATTAAAATTAGAGTGGTTATATAGAATGGTTAAAGAACCTAAAAGATTAAAAAATTTATTTTCTTTAATTAAGTTTGGTTTTCTAGCATTACTCGGTAATTTTTGGTATAATAGAAAAGTAACGAAAGGTGAATTATGAAAAATATAATTTATAGTTTAAAAAAATATAAATTTTTACTTTATGAACTTGTTTCTAGAGACTTTAAAGTTAAGTATAAAAGAAGTGTTTTAGGGGTATTATGGAGTTTACTTTATCCCGTTTTAACCATGTGTGTTATGGCTTTAGTATTCTCTAATATGTTTAGAGTTAGTATGCCAGGAGTAAACTACTTAGTTTATTTAATGAGTGGACTTATTATCTTTAACTATTTTAGTGAAGCATCGAACCTCGCTATGAGTAGTGTGGTTGGTAATTTTTCTTTAATAAATAAAGTTTATATTCCCAAATATATATTTCCATTATCTAAATGTATATTCGTCGGAATTAACTTTTTACTCACATTAATTCCTTTATATGCGATTATTTTACTTACGGGAACGGGTCTTAATATTTATCACTTATTGTTACCGTTTGCCTTTTTATGTTTGTTCTTTTTTACAGTTGGTATTGGTTTTATCTTATCTACTATTGCGGTTTTCCTTCGGGATATGTTCTACATTTATGGGGTAATGCTTACTTTATGGATGTATGTGACGCCGATTATGTATGATTTTGCGATGATTCCTGCCTCATTTCAACCGATATTTAAATTAAATCCTTTATATTGGATAATCTACTTTGCTAGAGATATTATTTTATATAACCAAATACCTCCATTAAATGTTTGGATTTATTGTGCGGTATTTGCTCTAGGATTCTTAGGAATAGGTATGTTTGTCTTTAAAAAATATCAAGACAAATTTATCTATTATGTGTGAGGTTACTATGAAAGATACGATGGTTGAAGTAAAAGATGTTTCAATGCGTTTTAATTTAGGAATTGATAAAGGTTTTTCCTTAAAGCAAGGATTCGTTAATTTATTAGATCCTAAAATGCGGAAGAAACATAAAGAAGATAAAAAGAAAAATGAATTTTGGGCTTTAAAAGATGTTAACTTTACCGTTAAAAAAGGGGAAGTTATTGGTTTTATTGGCAGTAATGGTGCTGGTAAATCAACGCTTTTAAAAGTTGTGGCAGGTGTTATGAAACCTACGAAAGGTAAAGTAGAAGCTTACGGTAATATTTGTCCGATGATTGAACTCGGAGCGGGTTTTGATATGGATTTAACGGCGCGAGAAAACATCTATTTAAATGGCGCCGTTATGGGTTATTCTAAAGATTTCTTAGATTCTAAATTTAAAGAAATAGTGGAATTTTCTGAACTGGAAGATTTCTTAGATGTTCCAGTTAAAAACTTTTCTTCTGGTATGATTGCGCGTCTTGCTTTTAGTATTGCCACCATTGTGGACCCCGAAATACTAATTGTCGATGAAATATTATCAGTTGGGGATATTGCTTTCCAAGCTAAAAGTGAAGCCAAGATGCTTAGTATGATTACGGGAGGTACAACGGTTTTATATGTTTCCCATTCTACAGAATCTATTAAAAAATTATGTGATAAAGTAGTTTGGATTGAACATGGAGAAGTTCAAGATATTGGGGGAAAAGAAGTGTGTGATAAATATATAAAAGCAATGAAAGGAAATTAAATTTTGAAAAAAGTAGTATTTTTTAGTAAAAATTTAAATATTGGTGGTATGGAAAAAGCTTTAGTAAATTTATTAAATGCTTTAAGCGAATATTATGAAGTTACTTTAGTTTTAGAAGAAAAAACGGGTATTTTATTAAAAAGCCTAAATAAAAATATCCAAGTTTTAGAATATCTTCTTTCCAAGAACAAAATAGTCATTTTAAGAAAATTAATCAATATGGGAAAAAGAATTGCTTGGAATTTAAAATATCATCATAAATTTGATTTTGCTTGTAATTATGCTACTTATTCTTATATTGGTTCAAGACTTGCTCAAGCATCTTCTAAGAATAGTGCTTTATATATTCATAGTAATTATTATGGTTATTTTAAAGAAAATAAAGAAGACTATCAAAATTTCTTTGATAATCATCATATAAATAAATTTAAACATTTAATCTTTGTTTCTAAGGAAAGCGAATATGCATTTTTAAAAATTTATCCTGAATATCAAGATAAATGTGTCGTTATCAATAATATAGTTAATCATCATAATATCTTAAAAGACTCTTTAGAAAAAATTAATTTTAAAGTAAAAAGAAATGCGAAGAATTTTCTTTTTTTAGGAAGACTCGATAATAGTTCTAAAAATTTCCCTTTATTGTTAAATTCTTTTAATAAAGCTATCCAAAAAGATAAATCTGTCAAACTTTATATCATTGGAAGTGGACCTGATAAGAAAAATATTGTAAAATATATAAAAGAAAAAGCATTAGAGGATAATATTTTTTTACTAGGAGAAAAGAAAAATCCTTACCCTTATTTAAAAAAGAGTGATGCTTTAATTATGACTTCCTTTTATGAAGGATTTCCGGTCGTCTTTTTAGAGGCTTTAGTTTTAAATAAGCCGATTATGACCACGGTTATTATGCAAGATAATTATCTTAATATGCAAGATTATGTAATATCTTTAGAAAATACGGAAAAAGATATTGCTAAAAAAATATTAGATTTTAAAAGGGAAAGTAAAAAATATTTAATTGATTTTAAAAAATATAATTTAAAAATTATTGAAGAAATAAAAAAGTTAATCGAGGTGTAGTATGGAAAAATATATTCATTATTGTTGGTTTGGGGGTAAACCTTTACCAAAATTAGCTAAAAAGTGCCTTAAAAGTTGGCAAAAATATTTACCAGATTATAAAATAATTGAATGGAATGAAAATAATTTTGATGTCAATATGACTAAATTTTCTAAAGGAGCCTATGAAGAAAAGAAATGGGCTTTTGTAAGTGATGTTGCTAGAATTTATGCTTTAAAAAATTATGGAGGCATTTATTTTGATACCGATATGATGCTTACTAAAGATGTGCATTTTTTAGAAGAAGATGAATTATTTGCCGGTTGGGAATCAGAGTTTTATGTAGCGGTTGGCGTATTAGGAGCTTCTCATAAAGAAAATAAAATAATAAATGAATTATGGGATTTCTATTCAAATACGGAATTTGATTCAGAGATGATGTCTTCCGTATCTATTCCAGTTCTTTTAACCAATTTATTAAAAAGAGAATATAAATTACTCCCTAATCATGAAGTTAATCAAGAACTAAAAGGAGGGATAAAAATATATGCTAAAGATTATTTTTATCCCATTAGTTGTGATGATAGTCCCAATACTTTCACTGATAATACTTGTATGATTCACTATTATGTGGCTAGTTGGGTCGAAAGTAGCGCGAAAAGAAGATTAAAATTTCAAATTAAGTTTGGCAAAAAATGGGGTAATTGGATTTTAGGTTTTTTAATCGGTTGTAAAAAAGTTTTGAAAGGTATTTTAAAAGTTATATTATATCCTTTAGTTTTACTTAGAAGAAAACGTTGGAAAAATACTTTATATGAAATTAAGAAAAAAGATTTTTTAGAAGAAGTTAAAAATGTAAAAAATAATAAGAATATTGTTTTTTACAATAAATTTTGGCTAGGTACTAAAAATGCGGCTTTAGAATTATTTGAAAATGCTGTTGGTATTGAAGAAATCGAAGATGAAAGAATTAGTGATGATATTGTTGATTATATAAGTGAGAAAAAAATTCCTTTAGTTATTTTTAGTGCTTTTGCTCTTGGTTGGGATGATTTAATTATTAAAATTAAAGAAAATTGTCCTAAAGTTAGAATTAAAATTATTTGGCATGGAAGTAACGCCATGAATTCCGAAGAGTATGATTGGGAATGCTTTAAAACAATCTTTGATTTATTAAACAAAAATATTTTAACGAGTATTGCTTTTGTTAAAAAAAGCATGTATGAATTTTATAAAGAAAAAGGTTATAATGTGGAATTTTTACTAAATACTGTTAATTTAACAAATAATTATAGTCAAAATAAAAGTAGTGGTTTAAAAATTGGGCTATATGCCTCTGGGGATAGATGGGTTAAAAATTTCTATAACCAACTAGCGGCCGCTTCAATGTTTAAAGATGCTGTTATTGATACGATTCCCCTTACTTATAAAGCAATGCGGATGGCTAAAATATTTAAAGCTAATTTAAGTGGTTCATTTAACACTTTACCAAGAGAAAAAGTATTAGAAAGAATGGCGAAAAATGATATTAATTTCTATGTTACATTCTCCGAATGCGCTCCTTTAATTCCTTTGGAAAGTTTAGAACTAGGAGTACCATGTATAACAAGTGATAATCATCATTATTGGACAGGTACGGAATTAGAAAAATATTTAGTGGTTTCCAAAAATGATAATATTATAAGTATTTATGAAAAAGCTAAATATGCTTTAGAAAATAAAGAGACCATATTAAAATTATATCGAGAATGGAAAAAAGATTACGATAAAAAAGTGAAAAAGAATGTTGAAGAATTCTTAAAATAGGAGGACTAATGGATAACGAATTAATAAAAGAGATAAAAGATGCTGAAATAAGAGAACTTAAAAATATTCATAATAAAGGATATTCTAATAGTATGTCTTATGAAGAGTTAAAAAATTATTATGATAATTATCATAAATTTTTTCCTTTTATTAATCGTTTAAGAAAGTCAATTATTTATCGCTTATTAAGAAAAATAAAAAGACATTTTACGAAAAAGAATGTTATTACTCCTGAAGAAGAAGTTATTGTAAAGAAAGAAAAGATTAATAGAAAGATGCCTAAAATCCTTTTAGTAGTGGATGTCAAAGATTGGTGTTTTTGGAATATTGCTCATGAGATTAAAAAAAATTTAAAAGAGTTTGCTATAATTATAATTCCTTTAGAAGAACTAGATAATAATTTAGTAAAATTATTCTTTTATGCCAAAGATTTTGATTTAATTCATTTCTTTTGGCGTGGTCATCTATCTTTCTTTAATGATAATATTAATTATATGAATGAATGTGGTATTAGTTATGAAGATTTTATGAATAATTATGTTTACAATAAAATTATAACGACCTCAGTATATGATCATTTATATTTAGATGATGCTGATTTTACTAACAATATGTTTAGAGTTGTTAAAAATTATAGTGTTAGTTCTAAGAAGTTAAAAAAATTGTATGATGAAAATACTAAAATAAATAAAAAACCAATGATGGTTATTACCGATGGCGTAGATTTAGATTTATTTAAATTAACTAAAGAAAGAGATTTTAAAAATAAAAAAATAACTATTGGTTGGGTAGGTAATAGTTTGTGGCAAAATGGGCAAAATGATATTAAGGGATTTAATACGATATTAAAGCCTGTGTTAGAAAGTTTAAAAGAAGAAGGTTATCCAATTGAATGTTATTTTGCGGATAAACAAACGAATTTTATTCTTCATAAAGATATGCCCGAGTATTATCAAAAAATTGATATTTGTTTATGTGCTTCTTTAAATGAAGGAACTCCTAATCCGGTTTTAGAAGCTATGGCTATGGGGGCGGCGATAATTTCCACTGATGTGGGAATAGTTAAAGATGTTTTAGGTAAAAAACAACAAGAATTTATTGTTAAAAGAACTAAAGAAGATTTTAAAGAAAAAATTATTAAATTAATTAATAATCCCGAGTTATTAAAAGAGTTAAGTGAAGAAAATTTACACCAAATAAAAAAATGGGATTGGAAAATTATAACCAAAGATTTTCAAAAATTTTTTAAAGAAAATTTAAAGGAGGATTAAAATGGAAAAAGTAAAAGAAGTCTTTAAAAATAAAGTTTTTTTAAGTTTTGTCATGGCCGTATTTTCATATGTTGCCATGATAAAATCCGGCTTTTTAGGAGCTTATAATTTTTATTCTTGGGTAATATTTGCTATTTTAATTTTAGTATTTTATAAATTTAGTTTTAAAGAGGATAAAAATTGTCAAACAGGAGTTATAATTTTATCTTTAATATTTTCTTTTTTACTTGTTTTAGGAAGAATAATTAGTAATTTTGAATTAGATCCGTATAATAGTTTTTTAACCGAAATATTTAAGTTATCTTTTATTGTTTATATGATTGGTAATTTTAATATAATATATACTTTACTAATTAATTTATGTAGTAAACTTATTAATCTAGATAATAATAAACTATTAAACAAAAATTTTAAAAATAAGAAAAAGTTAGTATTTATTTCTTCATTTTTAATATTTTTAGGAGTTTATCTCATTTATTTATTAGCTTTTTATCCCGGATTAATTAGTCCTGATTCTATATCCGAGTTATCTATTCCTTTTTATAATTTTACTAATTTAACTGATCATCATCCTTTTTTACATGTTCTATTTGTTTCAGCCTTTTATGAAGTAGGGATGTTTTTATTCCATAATATTAATGCCTCAGTAGCTTTAATATTAGTAGTGCAAATGATTATTATGAGTTTAATATTTGCTTATTTAATTACCTTTTTATATGAAAGAAAAATAAAGAATTATCTTCTTGTCATAGTAGGATTATTCTTTACCGTAATTCCAATGCATGGATTTTATAGTATAACAATGTGGAAAGATGTTTTATATGGTTGTTGTGTCTTACTTTTAACTATGGAAACTATTAAGTTACTCGAAAAAGATAAGATTACCTTAAAAAATTCAATTTCATTTATAGTAGTATCTTTACTTAATGTCTTTTTAAGAAATAATGCTATTTATGCTTATTTAATTTTAATAATTGCAAGTTTTATGGTTTTTAAAAAGAGTTATAAAAGTTTAATTTTAATATTTGCAATAGTTTTAAGTGTTTATGGCTTTGTAAAATATCCAGTATTCAATTATTTTAACATTAGTCGTTCTTCATCTTCTGAATATATTGCTATTCCTCTACAACAAGTAGGAAGAATGGCCTTTAAAAATGTTGAATTTACGAAAAAAGAAGAAGATACAATTAATAAATTAATTCCTCTTGAAGTAATGAAGATAAGTTATAATCCTAAATCTGCTGATGGAATAAAATTTAATAAAGAATATCATACGCCAGTATTTGATGAAAATAAATTAACTTATTTTAAATTATGGGCAATTTTAGTAGTTAAACACCCAGTTGTAGCAGTTGAAAGTTATTTAACAAGTACCATAGGCTATTGGTATCCAAGTAATGTTATGTGGTCTGTTTTTAATGATATATGTGATAATGACCTCGGCATAACTGAAGATTCTAAGTTACCAAAAGTTCAAAGCATGTTAAATGATATGGAAAATAGAGGATTCCCAATTCTTTCTATGAGTTGGAGTATTGGTTTATGTTTCTGGACATTATTAGTATTTGCTTATATTACGAAAAAAAGATATAATTTTAAATATTTATATCCTTATGTTCCTGTTTTAGGAATTTGGATTACGATGATGCTTGCTAGTCCTGTAAGTGGAGAATTTAGATATGTTTATGGGGCTTTCTGCTCTTTACCTCTTTTAATTCTTTATCCTTTTATTCTCAAAAACAAAAAGGCTAAACAATAAATCTAGTTAGCATATAAAGCCAAACAATGGCACTAGAAAATATGATGGTCATTAAATAATTGTAATTACCAAATATTTTCTTTTTATTTGATTCTATTAAGAATATTATTAAAAATAAGATTGGGACAAAATATCTTCCTTGAATACCTCCCACAATATTATTTCCGACACTATAGAAGTTTGCGGTACATTGAATGTATATAGCACTACTGATTAAGCCTATGATAGTAAGAGTTATCAAAGCTATAGACCATTTTCCTAAATTATTAATTTCTAGTTTTTCATCATCATATATATAAGCTAAAATTACCACAATATTATAAAATAAGGAGAAAAGAGTGGGAATATTTAATTGGGTATGATACATCGTCGTGCCTACTAGTAAACATTCAAAATAATGGAATCCTTCAATTACAAAAGTTCTCATTAAAATAATAATGTATTCAATTAAATTATGGAAAATAAATTCTTTTTGTAAATTTGATTGAACATAGGCAATTTCAAATATATTATTAGTGGTATTCATCCATAATAAACTTACAATAATAGAAAAAATAATTGTGAGTAGGCAAAAGATATTTTTTTCTTTTAAACTATTTTTATATTTATCCTTGGGAATTAAAAATAATAAAAAGACCACAGGTAAATAAACTATTTTGCATAAAGAAATAGTAATAGCTAGTATAAATAAAGCCGCTTCTTTCCTAAAAGTAATTTTGTCTTTCGCATTTAAGCAAGAAAATATTAAAGCAATCAATAATAAAAATATGACATTAGTAAAGGCATCGGCTGAAAGAGTAGTGGCACATTGGAGCATATTAGGAGAAAGTAAAATTAACATTACGACCATTTTACCTTTGGGAATAATTTTTAAAGCCATAAAACCAATCAAAGCATAAAACAATAAATTAAATATTCGTCCTAGCATTCCTAAAGTATAAGGAGTAGCATTAAACACTTTTCCCAAAGAAAAACCTAAGACTTGGGGGATATATTGAATAGGAGAATAAAGAGCCGTGTTAGAGTAAGAATCGGCAAAATCATTTCCATACTTCATTACTTCATTAGTCATCTTAATACTCATCATATCTTTAATATGGTGATATTTTATCATGGTATTATTACTTCCGGCAATTTGAAAAGTTTCTTTTAAAGAGGCTGGTAAAATACTTCCAACTTTATTGTTATCTGTTGGTGTTATAAAGACGCCTTCACTAATTTCATAGATTCGATAGTAATGATTATGTTCATCACTTCCGGTAAATAAAGGGGATAAGAAGATATAAACTATACCTAATAAAAGACAAGTAATTAAATATATTTTGGGAATATTAAAATTATCTTTTAATTTAAATTTAATAAATATTAATACTAAAGATGTAATTATAGAAATACCTAGGAATATCATAAACATTAACTTTATATTAGGGGCATCAGCAATTTTTAAATCATAAATATTTAAGATAGCAAAAACAAATAATCCTATAATTAATATTAATAAATATATATTCTTGTTTATTAAATCTAATGTTTTTTTCATAATCATCTTCCTTATCTCTAGTTAGATTATAGCAAATATTATTTTAATAATCTATATTTACTAGTTTACCCGAAAATAAAATTTATTTACTAAAACAGGTTATTCGTATTATAATGTTATTGTATTTATAAAAATTATGGAGATTAGTATGAAAAAAATAAAAGTAATGAGTATATTTGGCACTAGACCAGAAGCTATTAAAATGGCTCCTTTAGTAAAAGAGTTAGAAAAAAGAAGGGAAATCGAAAGTATTGTTTGTGTAACAGCGCAACATCGGGAAATGCTTGATCAAGTTTTAAATACTTTTAATATTAAACCAAATTATGATTTAAATATTATGCAAAGTGGCCAAACTTTAAGTGATATTACTACTAAAGCTTTACAAGGACTAGAAAAAGTTATTAAAGAAGTAGAACCGGATTTAGTTTTAGTCCATGGAGATACCACGACGGCTTTTGCGGGGGCTTTAGCAGCTTTTTATAATAGTGTATCTATAGGACATGTGGAAGCTGGGCTTAGAACTTATGATAAATATAGTCCATACCCAGAAGAGATGAATCGTCAAATGATTGATAGACTTAGTGATATGTTATTTGCTCCGACTAATGTTAGTAAAAATAATTTACTTAAAGAAAATGTTCCTGAAAAAAATATTTATGTTACTGGAAATACAGTTATTGATGCCCTAAATACAACAGTAAGTGAAAATTATCATCACAAAGAATTAGAATGGATTAAAGATAATGAAAGAATGATTTTACTTACTTGCCATAGAAGAGAAAACTTAGGGGAACCTATGATAAGAATTTTTGAAGGTATCAAAAGAGTAGTGGAAGAAATACCGGATGTAAAAGTAATTTATCCTATTCATTTAAATCCTTTAGTAAGAGAAGCTGCGAGTAAAGTCTTTAAAGATATGGACAGAATTAAATTAATTGAGCCTTTAGAGGTTCATGATATGCATAATTTTCAAAATAAAGCTTATCTTGTTTTAACTGACTCTGGAGGATTACAAGAAGAAGCTCCATCTTTAGGAAAACCAGTTTTAGTTTTAAGAGATACAACCGAAAGACCTGAAGGAATAGAAGCTGGCACTTTAAAATTAGTAGGTACGGATACAGATACTATTTATAATGAATGTAAAAAGTTATTAACTGATAAGAATGAATACGAAAAAATGAGTAAAGCCTCTAATCCTTATGGTGATGGTAAGGCTAGTGTTTATATAACAGATGCAATTATTGAAAGATTTCAATAATTGCATTTTTAAAAATTGCTCAACAAAAATCTTAAAAATTGCTCAACAAAAATCTTAAAAATTGCTCAACAAAAATCTTAAAAAT
>CANRGQ010000029.1 GCA_947630195.1 uncultured Bacilli bacterium | reverse complement strand
GGGAAGGATTATTAAGTTGTTTTAATGACTTATTGCTCATCCCTAAAAAACCGGGCACTTTCAATTTTATTTAATCAAGTTTAAAAAATAATTGATTTAGATATAAAAAATAGTTATAATAAATATTTAACTAGGAGGATTTATGGAAGAAGTAAAGAATAACTTATTAGAAAGAATAAAAGGAATAGAAAATAGTGAAAAATATACTAAAGTTTTAGATATTTGTGGTAAGGATGTTTTAGAAAGACTTTTATTTGTTAAAAATGATAATAATTTAAAATTAATTTTAAATAATTTTTTGGATATTAATGACTTAGGAGTAGATATAAATGATGAATTATTACTTATAATTATTGATATAATTAATAAAAAAGGAAAAATAGATTCCTTATATGGTAATATAATTTATGGGGAACTTGGTTTTAAAGATAAACTAGAATGTCTAAATGGTATGCTTAAAGCGAAAACAAGATATCAAGAAGAAAATATCTATTATCTTTATGCCGAAGATAATCTTTATAGGGATTTAGCTATTAATCTTATTCTTACTTCTACTTGTAAAATCCAAGCTGATGAAATTTATAATGTCTTTCATAGATGTAAAGAGGGAAATGAATATAATCCTACCTTTATTGAAGTAGCTAAATTAATGACTAAAGTAGTAGATAAAGAAATCTTATTTAGAATGGAAGAAATACTTGATAATAAAAATTTACTCGAAAGTGGCTGTGTTACGGTAGTAGCCAATTTAATTACGAAATGTAAAAATTATGACCAATTAATTTATATTGCTAGTATTTTTGATGATACGAATAAAAAAGTAGATATGGAACATATTCCATACGCTATGGAAGCTTGTCAATATTTCTTATTAACTAAAGATAAAACTAGTTTAAAAAATTTATATGATTATATTTGTTATGCTTTAAGCAATAAATTACCTATATCTTTAGATAATGTAAATTTAATTATAAATGCTAGACATAAATTTAATGGCAAGTATGCTACTGAGGCTTTAACTAATGATGCTTTGGTTCGGGATAAAGAAGAGACCACTGTAGCAGGAATTTTAAGTGATTCAAGAAAAGAATATCAGGCTTTTTTAATTAAAAATAATTTACACGGTCTTACTCCCGAATTATTTGTAGGAGCTAGTATGCTTGTTAATGAAGCGGAAACTAGAAAAAAGGCTTTAACCATTACAGCCATTTTAAATAGTTTGGTTAAATATGAGGAAATAAATGAAAATTCCTTAGTTTTTGCTTCATTAATAAATAGAGTATATACTGATGTTGAAATTAATTTAATTGCGGATTTAGCTAAAAATACAATTCTAAATAAAATAGGAGTAGCACTTCCTTTAGCCAGAATAATTGCTTTAGAGGAAGAAGAATTTGATCGTTTAATAATTTGGAATGCTTATCAAAATGAAGAAACAGCAAAATCCTTAATATTTGGTCTTGTAAGTTTAAATAGTTGTACAATATCAGATGATAGAGATAAAGCCAAAAAAATTATTAATAACATTTTAAAAGAAATTGATATACCATTTGATTTTAAAGGAAAAGAAGAAAAAGTATTGAAAAGAAGATAAGGGAGGTTTTAGGTAATGCTTAAAGATAATTTATTAGAGAGAATAGATGTTAAAAATAAAGTTGTATATAAAAATGTTTTAGATAGCCTAAGTGAAGAAGTATTAGAAAGATTATCTAGAGTTAAAGATGATAAAGTATTAAAAACACTAGTGGGGGATATAAGAGATTTAATCGAAAATAAAGTTAAGACGAATGATGAATTATTATTAATGATGATTGAAATAATAGATAATAGAAATGGTTTAAATAATTATGAATTTTATGACATTATTTTTAGTGGGAAGATGGATATTCCCGAAAAAATTGAGTGTCTAAATAAGACTTTAAAAGCCACTAAAGAATTTCAAGCTGACTATATTTGTGAAATTTATGAAAATAAAATCATTCCTTATAAAGATTTAGCTAGTGATATTATACTAGATTGTAAATATGAAGAACAAGCTTTAAAAATTTATGATATGTTTTCAAGTATTGAGCCTCAAGAAGAACAAGAATTTATGCCAATATTTTTAGAAACTTCTAAGATTATGAAAAGAATAGTAGATGAAGATGTTTTAGAGGCCATTACCGAAACTGCGAAAGATGAGAATCTACTCAAAACAGGATATACTACTAAGTTTGTTGAATTATTAACTAAATGTAAAACTTATGAACAACTTAGTTGTATATACTACTTATTTAATGATTTAGATGTTGAAGTAATTCCTTATGCATATGAAGCTTGTAAATACTTTTTGATGACTAAAGATGAATCCATTTTAAATAATTTATTTTCTTATATTAAACATAATTTAAAACAAAAATTACCTATTACTTTAGATAATATAAATTTAATTATGAATGTAAGACATGCTTACAATGGTATATATGTAACGAGAGTCTTAACCAATGATACTTTAATTAAAAATAATGATGCTGAAGTAATGGCGGGAGTATTTAGTGATTCCAGAAAAGGATATCAAGTAGATATAATTCGAAATAAGATTTTTTGTTGTTATAATCCTGAATTTAGTGTAAGTGCGGGAATGATTGTTAATGAAGCCGAAACCGAAAAAAAGGCCACCAAAATTGCAGATACTTTAAATAATTTAGTAATTTTCGATAATATAAATGAAAATTCTTTAGCCTTTATGGCTTTAATAAATAGAGTATATACAGATGTGGAAATTAATTTAATTGCTAATTTAGCAATGAATCCTAAATTAAATAATTTAGGGGTGGCTCTTCCTTTAGCAAGAATAATTGCTTTAGAGGAAGAAGAGTTCGATGAATTTTTAATTTGGAATGCTTATCAAATTGAAGAAGATAAAAAAGAATTTATTGAGGGTATAGCTTCTTTATATAAATTAACTTTACCAGAACATCTAAAGAAAACTGAAAAAATTATTAATAATATTTTAAAAAGTATTATTAATACGACAATTATTTATGAAGAAGAAAAAGAGCCTGATTTAAGTATTGCAAGTAAAAATTTAAGAAAAATATTAGAAAAGAGAGATAAGAATGCAAAAAGATAAATTTTTGAAATTTTTAGAAAGAATTAAGAAGATAAATGAAAGTGAATCAAATATCTATTTTTCGGATAAAGATATTGAAAGATTACTTAAAGTAGATGAAAGAGTTTTAAATTATTTAATGGAAGTTAAAAATAAAAATGCTTTAGCATATGCTACAGAGTATGTTTTAAAAATGAGTGGTAAAGATTTAACTTTAGATAATTTAAATGAAATGATGGAAGGTATTGATATAATTAAAGACTGTCCCAAATATGGCTTTTATCTATGTAAACATTTAACTGATGATAGATTTATTAAAGAGAAAACTTCTTTAGAAGGAGCTTATTATATAACAAGATGTCCAAGTGCTGAATATATAAATTATATTGAAAATATTTATGCCATGAGTAAGTTAAAAGATAAAAGTCTTTATGCTGAAATGATTTTAAAATGTAAAAATGCATCCGAATTAAGAGAGGTCTATTTATCTTTCTTAGATTTTCCTTTACCTAATGTTTTAGAATATGTGAAAATTATTATGTCTTCTCAAAATAGTAAAGCCCCATTTGGTATAAAAGTTTTATTTGATTATCTAAACGATGAAAATAAAGATGAAGTAATGAAGGGCGCTAAAATACTTGCTTCCGTTAAAGAAGATTTTAAAGTAGATGTTTTATATGATTATTTAGTTTATCTAATTAAGGGTAATGAAAAAATAGATGATAATAAAGTAGAACTTATTTTAAGAAGTAATACTAAAGAAATTGCTCAAAATATTTATTGGGCTTTAACATCAGCTCAATTTGAAAATAAAGGAATAGATGTATTAGCGTCCCAAATTTTACTTGATGCCCCTAAGAATTTAGACATTGATATGGCGACGAGAGTTTTGTTTTATCAGAGTCTTATTTTTAGAGGAGATAATCTAACAGCCATGCAAATATTAACCGAAAGCGAAAATAAAGAAAAGGCCAAAGTTGTTAGTGATATTTTATTAAATAATAATGCTATTGAGTATGATGTTAATATTGAAATGGCCGCGATTGCTAATAGTTGTTATGGTATGGATGTTGATATTGTTAAACTTATAAGTGGTAGTCCTCTTTTAGGAAAATTAGGGATAATTGTCCCAATGGGGAGAATTTTAAGTAGTGAATATACGGAAGAAGATGTCTTATTAGTAAGAGATGTCTTAACTAAAGATAATAATTTAAAAGAAGTTATCGAAATGTTTAAAGAAGCCCTTATAAGAATTAAAGCTTTAAAAAAAGATGACCGGGATAAAGATTTGTATATTTATTACTTAATTAAAGAAGTAAATCGCTTATTAAGTATTTGTGTGGGTAGAAAAATAGAAATTAAAGAAAAGATTCCTTCTAAGGAAGTTAAACCAATAACGGGTGTTGATTTATTAATGTCTTATACCGAAAGTAAAAATGGGGAGGATATTGAGGTATCCGAACTAGAAGAAGTTTTAAGAAAAGTTAAATAGAAGCTAAAAATTAGTTTCTTTTTTTCTTTTAATATAGTGAAAAAGAAGGAATATTATGATAAAATATTCATTAAGGAAGTGATATTATGGGTTCTCGAACTAGATTTGCTCCATCTCCAACCGGATTTATGCATATTGGTAATTTAAGAACCGCTATTTTTGAATATTTAGTAGCCAAACATGATGGGGGAGAATTTATTTTAAGAATAGAAGATACTGATCAAAATAGAAAAGTAGAAGGAGCCATAGATTTTATCTATAATACTCTTAATCTTTGTGATATGAAAATAGATGAAGGACCAAATAATGAAGGTGAATATGGGCCATATATTCAAAGTGAAAGATTAGATTTATATAAAAAATATGCGGAAGAATTAGTAGAGAAGGGTGTAGCATATTATTGTTTTTGTACGGAAGAAACCTTATCTTTAATGCGCGAAATTGCCGATAAAAAACATAAACCATTTATGTATGATGGAAGATGTTCGCATTTATCTAAAGAAGAAATTGAAGAAAAATTAAAAAATGGGGAAAAATATGTTATTCGTCAAAAGATGCCTAAAGAAGGAGTATCAGTTGTTCACGATGTTGTTTATGGCGATGTGAGAGTAGAAAACAGTGTTTTAGAAGATCAAATTTTACTTAAAAGTGATGGTTATCCTACTTATAATTTTGCTAATGTTATTGACGACCATTTAATGCATGTTACTCATGTTATAAGAGGTAATGAATACTTATCGCAAACGCCAAAATATAATTTGTTATATGAAGCATTTGGGTGGGAAGCTCCAACTTACATTCACGTGCCAATGGTTTTAGGTAGTGATGGTAATAAACTTTCGAAAAGAAATGGCGATGCTTCATTTATGGATCTTTATAATGAAGGATATCTTCCTAGTGCCATTGTTAACTATTTAGTTTTACTTGGATGGAGTCCTAAAGAAAATAAAGAAGTGTTTACGATGGATGAATTAATTAAAGATTTTGATACTTCCAGAATTAGTAAGAGTCCCGCCACTTATGATATTAAAAAATTACAATGGTTTAATCATAAATATATCAATAATTTAAGTGATGAAGATTATTTAAAATTTGTCCGTCCTTTCTTAAGGCTCGATGTTTCTGATAAAAGTCCAGAATGGGTAGATAGATTACTTTTAATTTATAAAGACCATTTATCTTATGGTAAGGAAATAAATGATTTAGTTGGCATATTCTTTAATGATGAAATAAATATTAGTAAAGAAAATGCAGAGTTCTTACAAAGTGATGAAAATATTCCTCTAGTTATTAAAACTTATAAAGAGGAGCTTGAAAATTTAAGTGATTGGACAGTCGATGCTATTGCGGAAGTTATAAATCGTGTTAAAGAAAAAACCGGAGTAAAAGGAAAACTATTATATATGCCAATTAGAATTAAAATAAGTGGTATTGAACACGGACCAGAACTACCTGATGAAATATATTTAATTGGTAAAGAAAAAGTATTAAAAAGATTATCTTAAAGGAGGCGTTTTATGAATTTATATAATTCAACAACTCGTAAAATTGAAGAATTTATTCCTTGGAATAAAGACTTGGTAACTATGTATACCTGTGGGCCAACGGTTTATCATTATGCCCATATTGGTAATTTAAGAAGCTATATTATGGAAGATATTCTAGAGAAAACTTTAAATTACTTAGGCTATAAAGTTAAAAGATGTATGAATATTACCGATGTAGGACATTTATCTAGTGATGCCGATACTGGTGATGATAAAATGGTTAAAAGTGCTAAAGAAGAACATAAAACAGTTTTAGATATTGCTAGGTTTTATACCGAGGCTTTCTTTAAAGATTTTGAATATTTAAATATTAAAAAACCGGAGATTATTAGTCCGGCAACCGAGAATATTCCCATGTATATTGAAATAATTGAAACTTTACTTAAAAAAGGTTATGCTTATGAAGCGGGTGGAAATATTTATTTTGATACTTCTAAATTAGATAATTATTATACTTTAACTAATCAAGAAGTGGATGATTTAATCGGTGGCGTAAGAGATACAGTTACCGTTGATGAAAATAAAAAAAATAAAAATGATTTTGTTTTATGGTTTACCAAAAGTAAATTTGATAGTCAAGAATTAAAATGGGAAAGTCCTTTTGGTTTAGGTTATCCGGGTTGGCATATTGAATGTTCCGGAATCAGTATTAAATACTTAGGAGAATATTTAGACATTCACTGTGGGGGTGTCGATAATAAATTTCCCCATCATACCAATGAAATTGCCCAATCGGAAAGTTATTTAGGACATCCTTGGTGTAAGTATTGGGTTCATGGGGAACACTTAAATGATGAAAGTGGGAAAATGAGTAAAAGTAAAGGGGATACTTTAACGGTTAGTACTTTAATAGAAAAAGGCTATAATCCTTTAAGTTATCGTTTTATGTGTTTGCAAAGTCATTACCGCAAACAATTAACATTCTCTTATGCTTCCCTAGATGGGGCTGAGAATGCTTATAAAAAATTAAAAGGTAAGGTATTATCTTTAAATAAAGAAGGTAATATTGATGATACTGGTTATGAATTATATAATAATAAATTTAAAGAAACTTTAAGTGATGATTTAAATACGGCGAATGCTTTATCAATAGTCTATGAAGTTTTAAAAAGTGATTTAAATGATTCAACTAAATATAAATTAATTAGTGATTTTGATGAAGTTTTAAGTTTAGATTTAACTAAAGAGGTCATAATAGATATAGATGAAGATTATATAAGGGAAATGATTGAAAAAAGAAATGAAGCTAAAAAGAATAAAGATTATGCTTTAGCAGATGAAATAAGAAATGAACTTGAAAGTAAAGGTATTATTTTAAAAGATACGAGAGAAGGAACAATATTTGAGGTGAAGAAATGAGTTTATATGGAATAGATATTATTTTATATATTATTATCTTTTTAATTCCTCTTTGTGCTCAATTAAATATTAATGCTAGTTATAGTAAATATAAAAAGATTAATAATAAAAGACGATTATCGGGTTTTGAAGTAGCGAGAAAAATACTTGATGCCAATGGCTTAGATGATATTTATGTTGTCGAAACTCAAGGTAATTTAACGGACCATTATGACCCAAGTAGAAAAGTAGTTAAACTTTCCACAGATATTTTTAAAGGGGAAAGTATTGCCGCGATGGCCGTAGCGGCTCATGAATGTGGTCATGCTATTCAAGATAAAGAAAATTATACCTTTATGCGAATTAGAAGTGCTTTAGTGCCTGTTGTTAATTTAGTTTCATCTTTTTCTTGGGTGGTTATCATTATTGGGATTCTTACATCTTATTTTAAAGTATTCATTTTAGGTATTGCTTTAATTTCTATAGGTTTATTATTTCAACTTATAACCTTACCAGTGGAATTTGATGCGAGTAAAAGAGCCAGACGCGAAATTGAAAAGTTAAAACTAGGAAGTAATGAAGAGGCTACCGGAGTTAAAAAAATGCTAACTTCCGCCGCTTTAACTTATGTCGCTAGTGTTCTTACTAGCGTTTTAGAAATTTTAAGATTAATATTACTTTTCAATAGTAATGACCATTAAAAAAGCATCTTCAAGATGCTTTTTACATGCCTTGATTTAAGAAGTAAACTCCTAAAGTAAGGTAGGTGGCATAAAATATCCAAATAAGATAAGGTATATTTAAGTAAAAAGATAATTTGTATTTTAGATAAAAACGATATAATAAGTAACTTACCATAATGAGTAAGAATAAAGTCCATAAAACAGTGAATCCCCGCCATTTTAGAACAAAGAAGAAAACACTCCATAAAAGATTAACTCCTAAAGAGAGAAAGTAGGCAATATCTTCTTCTAAAGTATCTTTATTATTTTCTTTAAAAAAGTAATAAGATATGCCCAGTATTAGATAGAGAATACTCCAAACAATGGGAAATAAATATCCTGGTGGGGAAAATTTTGGCTTTAAAAGAGTGCCATAATCAATTGAAGATGAGATTAAAAGTCCCACAATTGAGCCTAAAAATAAAGGTAAAAACAAATAAAAAATCTTTTTTATAAATGGTTTCATAATTTCTCCTAATAAATTGTATTTAAAAGTATAAAAAAATATTCTAAAATAAACCTTTAGAATATTTCCAAACCAGTATTTTTAAAACTTTATTATTTAAATCATACTCACTAATAACTTTATTATTAATACTATCTAAAATATTTTGATAACTTTCTTCGGGATTTGATGTAATAAGTAAATCATTCCCCGCCATTAAGGCTAAAACTTCTTTATTTTCTATATCTTTTAAAGCATCCATATTTAAATCATCAGTAATAATAACACCCGTAAAATTTAAATTATTAGTAAGCAGATTATGAACTTCTTTAGATAGAGAAGCCGGATTATTTTCATCTAAACATTTAATAATATTATGACTAAACATAACTGCTTCAACTCCCGCTTTTATGCCAGATTCAAATGGAGGAATGTCCACACTCAATATTTCTTCATAACTTTTATTATCAATTGATATTCCTTTATGCGTATCGGTATTATTACCATATCCCGGAAAATGCTTTAAAGTATAAGAGACACTCGTATTCTTACTAGTTTCAATAACTACTTTAGCATATTCTGCCACTTTAGCGGTATCAAGGCCTAAAGTTCTTTTATAAATGTAATCATTTGGGTTAGTCGAAACATCCACAACAGGGGCTAAATTTAGATTAATACCAAGACTATCTAAAATATTAGATTTACTTAAAACATCTTCCTTTATTTTATTAAATCCCCCTTCTTTATATAAACTTTGGGGTGATTTAAAATATTCACTAACTAAGTTTTTATTACTACTTATTCTCGTAACTGTTCCTCCTTCTTCATCAGAGGCAATTAAAAGAGGTATTTTAACGTTATCTTGGAGATTTTTAATCATATTAATAACTTCTTCTTTAGTTTTATTTTGGAAATCTTTTTCAAAGAAAACAAAACCACCATAATTATAATCACTTAAATTATTATTGTAATGGGGAAGAAGCACTTGTTTTATTTTATCTTCGATAGTCATATTTTTTAAAGTATCTAAGGCTTCATTATAATAATCTTTAAATATTCCATCATATTTTGGGTCTTCTTCTTTAAAAACTTCATAACTAATTACTTCACAAACATCATTATTTTGAACACATTTACCTTTTATAAGGGTGCCTACATTTTCTTTTATCTTACTTTTTAAAGTATAACTTTGATTATATTCATTAATTATAATCGTTTTATTTTTATTTATTTCGGTAATTTTTCCCGAAAATTCTTGGATTTTATCCTCATTTAGTTGATACTTTTCACTTAATCCTAAAAAGATTACTAATCCTAAAATAACAATAAATACTAGATTGTAAAGCCAATTTTGCCTCATAAAATCACCTAAACATTACTATTATAACACGTAAGGATGCAAAAATACTTGAAAAATTAACAAAAATGTGTTAAAGTATTACCTAACTTAAAAAAGGGGGAAAAAATAATGGGAAAAGCATGTTTAAATGAAGAAGAAGCATTTAAATGTTTAGTAGAATATCGTAAAACTGGAGATGCTGTAGCAAGAGATTTATTATATTTTGCAAATATCAGTCGTATTTATGGTATCGCCAATGAATTTAAAGGATTAGGAGTTAGTTTTGATGATTTAGTTTCTGAAGCTAATTTACGTTTCTTTGAAATTGTTAATAGTTATGATATTACTAATACTAATGCTGATAGTTTAGATGCTTACTTAGATGTAAGTATTAGAAATGCCGTTTCTAATTATGTTCAATGCGAAGGCATGAGAAATTGGGTAAAGGGCGCTAAGAAAATTGTTCGTTAGAATCTTATCTAATGGAATTATTAAAAGATAAGTTAATATTAAAGGTTACCGTTTATGGTAACCTTTTTTAGATACTAAAAAAAAGAACTTGTTATTCACAAATTCTCTTATAAAATATTAATTAAAATTCTTTCTTATATAATTTAACTCCCATAACTATACTTACTAAAGATAGGGTAAAAAATGTCATTATTAAATTAATGTTATCATAAGTTTGAGGAATATTTATACCAAATAATTCATTAACTTCGGTCATTGTAAGTTCATGACCTGGATCAATTTGTTTACTTTCACCGTTAATTATCATTTCGGCTGCTTCCGAATCATCAGGAACCCAAATTGATGGATGATCTTCTGTTTCTGAAGTATTAGTAATTGTGGCATTTTCTAAGGCTAGAGTATTCTTTTCGGTAACTCCACTACCTTGTCCAAGTTCAATACCACCAAAACCATTACCAGAAACATCGATATTACCAATAAAAGTTACATTAGATCCATTAATTAATAGACCAGCATTTCCTCCAGTTAATTTGATGTCTTTTAAAGTACCAGTAGTTTTATAGAATTGTAAAACATAGATTCCGCCCCATACTGTGTTGTTTTTACTTCCGTCAGCTCCGAATGTTCCAACATATTTAATAGTATGGTTAGCACCATCAATAGTTACATTTCTAGTTATATTAATTTTTTCGGTTGTTTCAATATCTTCCCCTAAAATAATGGTATCGATATCATTATTTTGTAGAGCACTTTTTAAATCAGCTTGATTATGAATTGTATAACTTTCCGCATGAGCACTCATAAATGGTACTAGTAAAATGGTTAATAATGTAAAAATCATTAATAACTTTTTGTTCATCTTTATCCTCCTTCCTAGTAATTAGTTTGGTAAAAGTAAAATTTATTATACTTATATGTATTTTTAAAGAAATGCCGTATTTATGGGGTAAAAGTGAGTTCTTCCATAAATTGGTTTTTTAAAACTTGTAAAAAATTGTTATCTTTAATATAATATTTATAAGGAGTGGATATAAATGGACGAAAAGGTAATTAGCCAAATACCAGAAGAATATAAACCAATTTCGATGTGGGGATATTTTGGTTATAATATTTTATTTTCTCTACCAATTATTGGTTTAATAGTTTTAATAATTTTTTCACTTGGAGGAACAAGGAATGTTAATTTAAAAAATTATGCAAGATCATTTTTCTGTTATTTAATCATTATCCTTATTTTAATTGGTATTTTTGTTTTAGTTTATGGAGGAAAGACTGCCATTGATAGTCTATGAACCTAAATGGTTCTTTTTTAGTTATGAGAAGTGTTAGTTTTTTAAAAAATAAAGAAATTGCCCATCGGGGTTTATATAATAATGATAAGGGTATTTATGAAAATACTTTATCATCTTTTAAGAATGCTCTTAAAAATGGGTATCCAATCGAGTTAGATGTTCACTTAACTAAAGATAATAAAGTTATAGTATTTCATGATAGCAATTTAAAAAGATTATTTAATAATAAAAAGAAAGTTAAAAATTTAACTTATGAAGAATTAATAAAATATAAATATCCTAGTTCTTTAGAGAGTATTCCTCTTTTAGAAGAAGTTTTAAAACTTGTTAATGGTAAGGTTCCTTTAATTATTGAACTTAAATGTGATCAAAGAGTAGGATTATTAGAAAATGAAGTAGTTAAATTACTAAAAAATTATCAAGGTAATTATGCTTTAAAAAGTTTTCGTTTTAAAAGTGTGTATTATTTAAAAAAACATTATCCTTATATTATAAGAGGACAACTTTTAAGTTATAAAGGATTTTTATCTTATCTTTTGTTTAACATAAGAATTTATTTAAGTAAGTTAAGTAAACCTGATTTTTATTCTTGTAAAATAACTAATGTTGATAATAAAAAAATTAGTAAATTAAAAGAAAATAATCTTATTTTAGGATGGACAATAAAAAATAAAAATGATATAAAATATATAAAGAGATATGTCGATAATTATATTTTTGAAAGGAAGTAAATTATGAAAGATTTAGAAGGTAAAGTAGTTATTGTAACAGGAGGTACAAGAGGAATTGGTTTAGAAACTGTTAAAGCTTTTTTAGAGCATAATAGTAGAGTAATTTTATTTGGTTCTAAAGAAGAATCGGTCGAAAAAGCTAAAGAAGAAATAAAGAATTTAGGTTATGTTGTAGAGGGATACTATCCTAATTTAAATAATCCGGAAGAAGTAGAGAAGACAATAAAAGATATTTATACTAAATATGGAAGAATTGATGTTTTAATTAATAATGCGGGGATGAGTGCCAATAAAAAAATAGAAGATACAACCTATGAAGAATTTAAGGGTATTATGGATTTAAATGTTAATGCCATGTTTAATATGATAAAGAGTGTTGTTCCTTATATGAAAGAACAAAAAGAAGGAGTTATTTTAAATACAAGTTCGATGGTTAGCATTTATGGTCAACCATCAGGAGTAGGGTATCCGGCTTCTAAATTTGCGGTGAATGGTTTAACTAAATCTTTGGCAAGAGAACTAGCGCCATTTAATATAAGAGTTAATGCGGTGGCTCCTGGAATTACCAAAACGGATATGGTGGCAAGTCTTCCTGAAGAAATGATTGCGCCTTTAATTAAAACAATACCTTTAGGAAGAATTGGCGAACCTCGAGATATTGCCAATGCTTTTCTATTTTTAGCAAGTGATATGGCTAGTTATATTACCGGAGTTATTTTATCTGTAGATGGGGCAGCTAGAAATTAAGTAAATAAAAATCGCATATTTTGCGATTTTTTTAACCCATTATTTGTCCACCATTAACATGTAACACTTGACCTGTCATATAACTAGAATCATCACTAGCAAGATAAATAAAAGTAGGTCCAAGTTCATAAGGCATAGCTCCTCTTGCCATTGCGGCATCACTACCTAAAGAAGGTATTTTTTCTTTGACCCAACAAGCAGGTTGTAAAGGTGTCCAGAAAAATCCGGGTGCAATAGCGTTTACTCTTATATTTTTTAAAGCGAGATTTCGAGCGAGACTTCTTGTGAATCCTACAATAGCTCCTTTAGTGGTAACATAATCAATTAGTTGAGGATCTCCATAGAATGTCGTAATGCTACTTAAATTAATAATACTATCTTTACTATGTAAATGGGGTAGAACTTCTTTAGTTAAATAAAACATTCCATAAATATTAACTTTCATCGTTTCTTCAAATTGTTCTTCAGTTATTTTTGTTAAATCATCTTGTTGGTATTGAACACCCGCATTATTAACTAAAATATTTATTTTACCAAAACGTTTTAATGTACTATCGACAATTTCTTTCGCAAATTCTTTATTTCTTAAATCGCCTTTTAATAAAAGGCATTCCCCATTTAAAGATTCAATATATTTTTTCGTATCCATGGCATCTTTATCTTCATCTTTATAAGGAATTACTACTTTGGCTCCTTCTTTCACCATAAAAATAGCACAAGTACGACCTAGTCCACTGTCCCCACCGGTAATGATAGCTACTTTATCTTTTAATTTGCCACTTCCTTTATAACTTGGATTGTCAAAAATTGGTAAAGGGTCCATTAAATATTCCATACCTGGTTGCGTATCTTGACTTTGTTCTGGCGCTAAAATTTTATAAATGGTACTTTTTATTCCCGTATCCCCACAATATTTGTAATAATCATTTCCAAAATGATAATCAAAATCCATAATATTTCCTCCTTTTTTAATTTATGTTTAATTTTAAATTTTGTATAAAAAATATTAAAAAGATTATCCTAAAAATGGTGATGTCTATGCCTAATGTTCATAGTAATATTTCTTTTGGTTTAGTAAATATTCCCGTTATTATGAATCCTTTAATTAGAGATAATGATACTTCTTTTAATCAACTCCATAAAAAATGTTTAACGAGAATTAACTATGTTAAATATTGTCCGCATTGTAAGGAAGAAGTTAAAGATAAAGATATTATTAAAGGTTATGAATATGAAAATGATAAATATTTAACATTTGATAAAAATGAACTTGATAAATTAAAACCCGAACAAGAAAAAGAAATTGAAATTGTTTCTTTTATTGATGCAAAAGATATTGACCCTATCTATTTTGAAAAAAGTTACATTTTAAAATATAATGGGACAAGTAAAGCTTATGATTTATTTTGTGAGGCTTTAAAAAAGGTGAAAAAAGTAGCTTTAGCTAAAACAGTTATTGGGAGTAAATTCTACTACTGTATTTTAAGATTTGCGCCATTTGGAATTATCATGACGACCTTGTTTTTTGAAGAAGAAGTAATGACTCCCGATGAAAATAAAACAGGGGAAGTTAAAGAAAAAGAATTGGATTTAGCCATTAAATTAATTGATGATTTAAGTGGGAAATTTGAACCCCAAAAATATGAAGATGAATATCAAAATAATATTAGAAAAGCCATTGAGGCTAAACTAAATGGTAAAAGTATTAAAGGAACGACTAAAAAAGATAAAATTCAAATTAATGATTTAATGGAAGCCTTAGAAAAGAGTTTGAAAAAGAAAAAATGAATATGTGGCAAAATAAAAATTGGGGACCCATGTTATTAAGAGAAATACCCAAACCATTTAATTCGAAAGATTATCTTTTTGAAGTTAAATATGATGGTTATCGTTCTCTAATTTTTGTAAGTCCTAAAGAAGTAATTATCAAAAGTCGTAATTTAATAGATATAACTTATTTGTATCCCGAATTAGAAAGTCTTAAAAAGATAGTTAAAAACAAAGCTATCTTTGATGGGGAGATTGTAGCCTTTGTAAATGGTAAACCATCATTTTCCAAATTACAAGAAAGAACCCATTTAAAAAATAAAACTAAAATTAAAGAGGCATCCTTAAATAATCCCATTACTTTTATGGCCTTTGATATTTTATATGAAGATAAAGATTTAACTAAACTTCCATTAATGGAAAGAAAAAAATATTTAGCTAAATATAAAGATAGTGATGTCTTTATTAAAACTAAATATATTGAAGAGCATGGTAAGGATTTATATAAAATGGTAAAACAAGAAAATTTAGAAGGTATTATTGCCAAACTAAAAACAAGTCCTTATTTAATAAACACGAGATGTGATTACTGGTTAAAAATTAAAAATTATAAGTACGAAACTTTTTATATTATTGGTTATATAGAAAAAGAAGAAAATTATGTTATAACTCTAATACTCGGAGATAATACCACTAATCATCCTTTAGTGGGTAAAGTAAATATAGCCAAGAAAAGTCCTTTATATAAAAAAATAAAGAAAGAAAAAATAATTAAAAAAGAAAATGATAATAATTTTATTAAACCAAAATTAAAATGTGAAGTTAAATATATAGAAAGAACTAAAAGTAATAATTTAAGACAACCGGTTTTTGTTAAAGAAATAAAAGACTAAGAGGTTTGTAAAATATACTCTATGATATATTGACTTATGGCATATTTTGAGATATTATTTAAATATAACATACCAAAGTAGCGATTTTTTATTTGCAATATAATTTCGGTATTTATAACATTTGTATAAAAAGAAGATAAATAATTAATAATATAAAAGAGGTAAAAGAGTATGAAGAAAGAAATTAAAAGAATAGTTTTATATGTAGCAATA
>CANRGQ010000028.1 GCA_947630195.1 uncultured Bacilli bacterium | reverse complement strand
CTATATCAAGATTTACATCTTAATATCTTTTCCTTCCAGCATAATCAGTTTTCCATAAAACTTTTCACACTATCTAATTAAGTATTTATTTTAACACAACATTATTTAATAAACAACTTTTTTCAAACAAAAATTGGTAAGCATTTGAACTCACCAATTTATTTGTATTTATTAAGAAAGGATTAGAATATATTTCTAAAAACAATAATCAAAAAAAGCAGTAAAAATATTTAATCGTGTTTGATATTCAAAATTTCTTCTTCTGAATAATTTGTTACTTTGGCTATTTCTTTTATAGGCATTCCCTCTTTTAATAAATTTTTTATGATTTTCTTGACCTTTTTCTTACCTCTTTTCTCGGCTTTTTGATATCCTTCAGTATAAAGAATATCTTCGATTGAGTCTTCTTTATCATCATAAATCTTTTCTTTTAAAACATTTATTAGACCATTTATACAATTATCTAAATCTTCTAAACTATAACAAGCATCATATTCAAGATCATCATCTTCATACTTAGCATGACGTCCTTCAACTAATTTTATGTTTATTTGATATTCACCTTTGTCTGTCACTATCAATTCTCCTTCCTGTGCTACATAGGTTACCAATAACACTATTTATTGTTCACTATCTTGTTTTCTTCACTGATTAGTTCACTTAAATTAATTATTTTTAAATCATGGTAATTAATCTCATTTAAAAGTAATTTAAAATTAGTCAAATTAACATTATCATTAATATAGATAATATAACCACTTCTTATTTTATCTTTAACACTAGCTAAATTATAATTATTTAATATTAATGATGCCTCAACTAAATATTTTTTATTCTTTAAACAAATATCTTTAATATTATTATCTACATAACAAATATTTTGATTAACATTGTTATTATTTAACATAGTTTCGACTTTATTATACTCTAGGTAATCATTATTAATTTGTTCATAACGATTATTACTATCAAAAGTCTTACTATCAATTAGTCTGGTAATACTAAGATTTTGTTTAACACTATAATTTAAAACATCAATATTGTCTTTAATAATTAAAGACACGCTTCTTTTAGATTCATTACCATATTTAATTATCTTATCTTTGTTATTTTCTAAAGATACTTCAGGGACAATCTTATCATATTCTAAATAATAAGAATTAAAGGTATCTAAATAACGCATATTATTATAACTTTTTAATACATTTACAGCGTATCCATTAAGGCCAGGAATAATATAATCTTTAGTAATGACCGCGCTAACAGCCTCCACGTTATAATCACTACTACTCTTGTTAATTTCATTTACTAGACTACTATTATTGATGACGATATTACTCATCTTTTCGGTATAATAGAAGCCTCCAAATAAAATTGCTGCAATTCCCATATATTTAAAAAGATTTTTCATACATTCACCTTAATAAATTATAATAATATTTAGAATATTTATTCATTAATTTAAGCGACATCCATCAGTTCATCATCTTCTTTTTCTTCATCATCATTATTTTTCTTTTTATTTGAAGATAAAAATGTTACTCTTTCAGCAATTACGTCGGTCACATAATGAACTTTATCGTTTTCATCAGTATATTTGCTAGTTTGAAGACGTCCTTTAATGCCAACAACATCGCCAACTCGACAATATTCAGTGGTTGTGGCAGCGACATTATTCCAAAGAATGCAACGAATAAAATCCGTTTCGTAGATTCCATCAGGGTTTTTAAAATTACGATTTACAGCCAAAATTATTGTCGTAACTTTTTTATTGTCATCTACTACTTGAATCTCCGGATTTTGTGTTAGTCTCCCTACTAAGATAACACTATTCAAATAAATAACCTCCTTTCATATTTCCAATTTATCATTGTTCTTTGTTTTTTCCTAACTACCAAAACCTTTAGATTTTTGGCTTTAATTTGTAACCAATTTTTTAAATTTTTACAATTTAAAAAAATAAAAAAACACCAATTTATAATAATTGGTATTTTTACATATTTTACATAAATTTGACATTAATCTTTTATTAAACGATTTAATTCGACGGCATATTCCATGGGAAGTTCTTTTTTAAAATCCGCAATGAAACCCATAACTAATAATTCTTTAGCTTTGTCTTCCGATAATCCTTTACTCATTAAATAATTAAGTTTTTCTTCGCTAACCTTCGAAATGGTCGCTTCATGTTCAATGGTACTACTCTCATTATAAGAAATATTTTTAGGATAAGTATTACTACTTGATTTATTATCTAAAATTAGAGTATCACATTTTACCTTGGCCATGGCATTTTCAGCACCATTCATAATTTTAACCATTCCGCGGTAATTACTTACACCCGTATCTTCCGCAATACTTTTACTAATGATATTACTTTTCGTGTTTTTGCCTAAATGAATCATTTTAGCCCCCGCATCTAATACTTGATGCCTTTTAGCATAGGCAATCGATAAACTACTTCCCACGGAATTATCCCCTTTTAAAATACAACTAGGGTATTTCATCGTAAGTTTACTACCAATATTGCCATCAACCCATTCCATGATGCCACCTTCATCCACAATGGCTCTTTTAGTTACTAAGTTATAAACATCCGTTGACCAATTTTGAATGGTGGAATAACGCATCCGTGAATTTTTGCCCACATAAATTTCCACAACACCGGCATGCAAAGAAGTGGTGGAATAACTTTTCGCCGTACATCCTTCAATATATTCTAAACTACTATCATCATCCACAATAATAATCGTTCTTTCAAATTGTCCAAGGGATTCACTATCAATGCGGAAATAACTTTGCAAAGGACGATCTAAATGAGTATGAGGAGGAATATAAATAAATGAACCTCCACTCCATAAAGCTCCATTTAAAGCGGTATATTTATTTTCATTATATTTAACTAAATTATTAAAATATTTATAGAATAGTTCGGGATATTTTTTTAAAGCATCATCCGTACTCATAAAAATAATATCTTTATCCGTTTTATTATGATGATAAACTACTTCACTTTCATATTGATTAGATACCCCATCTAGGTATTTTTCTTCGGCCTCAATGACTCCTAAAGAAGCAAAAGTGTTTTTAATATCAGAATTGACATTTTCCCAATTATTTTCCACATTTTTAGTATCACTATGATAATAATTAATATTTTCAAAATCGATATCTATCTTTGGTCCAAAAGTTGGATTCGGTATTTCTTGGAATGCTAAAAAAGACTTAAGTCTAAACTCAAGCATCCTCTCATCTTCGCCCTTTTTATGGCTTAACCACTCGATAAATTCTCTATCTAACTTTCTTTCCATAATTACATCATTAATATAATACAATAAATTACTTAATAAAACAATTGTAATTTTTACATATTTAGGTTAAAATTATACTAGGAGAATAGTGTATGAACGAGGAATATTTAAAAAATTTACAAAAGACATTTCCTTCTTTAAAGTATTTTACCATAGAAGGTAATTCCCTTATTCTAAATTATAATGGTTATTATAAAATTCCTCTTTATCATACTAATCTATCTTTAATAAACCCCAATATCTTTTATTTAGATCCAACCGAAATATTTCAAGTTATCTATGTTTTAGAACTTTTATATAAAGATTCTTTAAATGATAATGAAACTAAATTTATTAATGATTATACAGATAATTATTTAAAATATAATGATTTAGCCTTAATTGGCAATAATGAAGCCAGTGTTAAAACTTGGGGCTTAGGTATTCCCATTTATACTTCTTATGATGAACAATTCATAAATAATCCCGCTAGTTTATTAATTCAACAAAATTTAATTAAGCATGATAATGATACCGTTAATGGTAAATCCAAAGGACCTCGTTTAGTTAGAACTAATGAATCGGTAGCAAACTTTATGCCTCCTGAAGATGAAGAAAACCCTCTAATAGATTATAGTAAAGCTGGTTTTGCGGCCGTTATCTTAATTATAAGTGCGATTTTAATAACTACCATATTTATTACTACTTTTGTTTTAGGACATTAGATGATATAATACATTTGCAGTAGTGATTGGAAATATTATTTTCTACTTTAGCGAGTCGTTAAAGAACTATTTTAAGTTGGAAAGATTTAATAGTAATACTCCAATGGACAAATCTACACCTTGTGTAGCCGCATTCGCTTTCCGTCCATCTCCATATTACTCTATCTTTTAGTGCTGCAGTTGGGAGGTAATAAAATGTGGAAATACATTGGTGTTAAAGAATGTAATGAATTTTTATTATCTCTCCAATTATTTAAAAGTAAAAACCCCAAAAAATATTTAAAAACTTTATATTCTTTAAGTAATAATATCGAAAATAATTATCATATATATAAGATTAAAAAGAGAAATGGCCATTTAAGAACAATTTATGAACCCACTACTCTTTTAAAAACTATTCAAAAGAATATCTTAGAAAATATTTTAAATAATAAACAAATTTCCAAATATGCAAAAGCTTATAAGGAAGGTATTTCTTTAAAAGATAATGCCCTACCTCATCTAAATAAAAAAATAATTTTAAAATTAGACATTAAAAACTTTTTTGAAAGTATTTCTTTTTTAAATATTTATAAGTCTTGTTTTCCTTTAGAATATTTTCCTAAATCAGTAGGTATTCTACTTACTAACCTATGTACTTATGAAGACCATTTAACTCAAGGTTCACCAACTTCAGCTTATATCTCCAATTTAGTTATGAAAAATTTCGATGAGAAAATAGGAAGTTATTGTGAAAAAGAAAATATTAGTTATACTAGATATTCCGATGATATGACTTTTTCTGGAGATTTTAAACCTTCGGATATTATTAAACTCGTAAAAAAGCATTTATCTAAACTTGGTTTAACTCTTAATAGTAATAAAATTCATGTTGTTAAATATTACAATAGCCAAAATGTCACCGGGATTATTGTTAATAAAAAAATTCAAGTATCTAAAAATTATCGGAAGAAAATTAGACAAGAGGTTTATTATATTAAAAAATATGGTCTTCTTTCCCATTTAAAAAGATTAAATATTCAAAATAAAGAAAAATATTTAAGTAGTTTATATGGTAAAATATTATATGTTTTACAAATTAATAACCAAGATAAAGAGTTTACAAATTATAAAATATTCATAAAAAATATTATTTATAAGGAGGGAAAATGAAAATTTTAAAAGAAAATAAAGACAAAAAAATAACAAGTATCCCCAAACGAAAAAATACTTCTTTAAAAGAAAAATTCAAACATTACAAAGGTAAAAATTTGGCTAAAGAATTTTCTTGGGATGAAAATGTCGGCAAAGAAAAATGGTGATTTTTTATAAATTACCATTTTTTATTTTAAAGGATATAAGTGATGAAGTGGATCTAACCATACTAAATAGAAAACATTATCAATGAAAAAACCATGTACTCTAAATTTATCATTATTTATTCCAAGTTGCCAACAATCATCTTTTATTTGTTCCATTAAATTAGTATTTAATGAAGTAAATGCACTCTCATTAATCCGATTATCATTCCATTTTATTTGATGAATATGATTTTTATCTCTATAAATTCCATTTTCACTTATATATTTTTTAAAATTATCATATTTAGAATATTCTAATATTTTTTCATAGAAATCCTGATAATATTTATTTTTAGTTTTATTATCCCCAATTTCATCCATATTATATTTCTTATTATTTAAACATAAATGTTCAAATGATATTAATAGTTTATTATTCTCTTTTTTTACTTCCGTAGGAGTAAATAATTTTATAGGATTATTTGAAGTTTTCGGTTTCTTCCTTTTAGCCATTTAAATTATTATAATATACAAACATATCTACTTCCGAAATAATATTATTTGATGGTTCAGAAGGCGATAATGTATTTCTAGCATTTTGCCAAGGATACTCATTATGTGACATCACTTCTAATTCATCACCTGTGTATTTACCAAAAACTTTATATATTTCTTCTAAAAACTTTTTTAAATCCCCTACAATTAATTCATTCAAATGTCCTTTATATTTATCAACTTGACCATAATTATTTGAATAAAAATCATATAATTTTTTACAAACTGGACCATGAACCCATGCCTCAAAAGTTGTATCAATACATAATTTATTTAATAAATTATCTTTTGTATCATTATATAAGGCAATATACCAAGCATAAGCATAATAAACTAATTTTTGTAACTTTTTATGAGTCATTGCTTCTTTACTTCTAAAGAAATTTGCAATATCAAAAACAGTTAAATTATTATTAGACACTTCTTTTTCCATAATATCACCTTTCTTATTAGTTTTATCATAGCATAATTTGTTATACCATGTAAATAATTTTTTTAACATTAAAATTCACCTTAACTTTATATTACAATATATGTATAGATAAGATAAATTTTAATATTTATATGTTCCCTAGGTACATATTAATTATATGATACAAACTAATGATTGTCAACACAAATTTTATTTTTTTTTGTATAACTTTTTTATTATATAGAATAATTAAAGAACTTTATCATAAAAGTTCTTCAGCGCTGTATTTTTAATCTTCTAAAAAATATTTAGCAAGTTTTTCATAATTATCTTGACTGTTTAAACACGTATCTATTAAATATCCTTTTTCATTGTGTAATTGATATTCTCTAAGGCCTCTAATATAGAATTCTTTATTTCGATCTTCGATATAAAAAGGCATAATATTATTTACTAAGCATTCTCTAAACATAATCATTCTTCCAACTCTTCCGTTCCCATCTTGAAAAGGATGAATGCGTTCAAAGTGGACATGAAATTCAATAATATCTTCAATTTTTTTTAAAGAGATACTATTATACCAATTTAATAATTCTTGCATATCATGAATTACATCTTTTGGTAAAGTTGTTGTAATCGAGCCAACGAAATTTTTAATCTTTTTATACTCTCCCACATTAAACCATTCTTTTTCACTATCAGTTAAAGTTCCATCTTTTAAAATAAAATGATACTTTTTAATCATATCTTCTGTTAAATCTTCTTCTAATGTTTCTAACATATACTTAAATAAAGTAAAATGGTTCTTCGTTTCTGTAGCATCTTTCAAAACAATTACTTTTTCACTATTGGCAAGAATTGTACCTGTATCAAAAATACTGGCAGTTTCATCTGGAGTAATAGTGGATCCTTCCAAATGATTAGTATTATAAGCAAAATCTATCTGAGTTTTATGATATAAATTTCCTTTTAAATTTATTTTCATTTGATTAATTAAAGCATTCTTAATATCAATTACTTGCACCAAAATCACTCCTTTAACTCATAATTATTTATATATTAATTATACCATAGAAAAAGTTAGTTTTCACTAACTTTATAGTCCTCCACCTGAACCAAAGGAATCTAGTTCTTCTTGGGTAACAACAACATTAATTCTCATTCTTCTATTACCACAAACGAATAAACCTTGACCTTGAGGATAGAATTTAATACCCTCTTTTTCACTTTCATTTAAATCTATTAATTGAGCTAAATCTTCAACAGCTTGTTTTCTTAAGCCCATTATTAAGTAATAAGAAGCATTATCAAATATGGCTTTACCATGTTGAATAATACTTGGAGCAGCAAAGTCTGTTGGTTGTTGGGTAATAATAATGGTTCCCGTATTATACTTCCGACTTCTTCTTTGAATTTGGGCAAGGAATTCCGCCCCAAGTTCATTATGAGATTGTAATAAAACATGCGCTTCATCAACCATCATAATCGTATTAACATCTTTTTCTAAGCATAAGCCCCAGGCATATTTTAAAATATTAAAGAATAAAGCATTTTTAATATTTTCATCACTATTCATAAGTTCTTTTATGTTAAATACAATTAAATCAGTATTAATCTTTAATGATGTATGACCCGTAAAATAATATCTTAATTCTTTGACTAATGGTCTTATCTTTAACTCTAGTCTTTCCATGACATCTCTTTCATGAGTTGCATCTACCATGGATAATAAACGTCCTTGAATAGTGGCATACACATCATCAAATGTTGGATACATATCACTTGTAAGGCGTGTATAATCTGTATCGTAATCTATTTTATATCTTTTATATGTATCTTGAACTACTTCGCTAAATAGAGTTAAAACGTCTTCTTCAATAGAAGGACTATAGTACTTCATGAAGGCTCTTAATTGTTGTAATGTTCTAGTTAAAACTGTATAACCTAAACCTTGAGATATTTCTTCTTCATCAACATCGACCACTATTTCTAAAGGGTTAATCATACCAAATTCGCCACCCTTACCAAGGTCTAAGAAGTCTCCACCAATGGCATTAGTCATTTCACCTAACTCACCTTCAGGGTCAATAGCCACAATCTTACAACCATTACGGATATGAGTTCTAAGTAATAATTTAGCTGCGGTTGATTTACCACTACCAGAAGTACCTAATAAAATCATATTGGCATTATTTCGATTAGGCTCATTTCTAATTTGATATAAGAATTGGTTAAATAATACAACTCCACCAGAGAAATCTACTCCAAATAAGCAAGATAATCCTGGATCTTTAATACTATCAAATACAAATGGATACATAGCAGAAATCGTAATAGATGGAATAGGAGTTCCAATTCTATCTTCAATATCTTGTTTAGGGAATATTGGTACAATACTCTTTAATACTTTTTCTTGTTCAAACATTAAGGCTACGCCACCCATGCCTAAAGCATTTAAGTAACTCTTAACTTCCATTTTTTTAGTATCAAGTTCTTCTTTACTATCTGCTGTAAGCATTAAATGCATTTGAAAATCAAAAATACGCGCATCAGTAGCGGCCAACATACTAACAAATTGCTCTAAAGATTCATAATCTTGACGAATCTTTTCTTGCATTGTATTATCTCTTTCTGATTGGTATCTAGTTTTTAAATCTGCAACTTCTTTATTAATCATTTTTTGTAAAACACTAAATTGAATAGGAATATGTTTTACAACTAATTTAACACCCGAAATATTAGTAATATCGGATAAATACCCAACATAAATATTTTTAGGAAAACTAACAATGGTGATAATTGTGGAATATTTACCACCAATTCTAAATTCTGTAGGTTTAAACTCCATTCCCTTTGGAGCAATTTCACTCTTCGTATTCATTAGCTCATCACCGTTCCAAAATTAATGGTCTCGCCACCATTTAATAAATTATCTAATATTATTCTTAAATCAGCATTGCTTGTTTGAGTAGATTGAAGTCCTGCCCCCGCAAGTCCACTTATCATATTATGTAATTTCTTTTGTAAAACTTCCAATTTCTTTTCTTGGAAAATTAAATAATATTCCGTATCAACTACATTGTATTCCACACTCATAAATTGATTAGCTTTATTAATATCTTGTAATATTAATTTTCTTACTTCATTATTTGTGGTATTATTATATAATTTTTGAAGTTCCGCTAAATAAAGATTTATATCTACCGGACGATCCGCAATAATTAACCAAAATTCATAATCAATAGTATTATAAAAATTTCTTAAGTTATAAATAACATTATTTTGGGTTTGCCCATCCATAATAAAGATATTTCTGGGATGTACTTTTACTCCTGTTACATAATAACCGTTATCTAGCTGAATCATTCCATTCATAATTTGTTTAACTGGCAACCAGTTATTGGTATATTTTGAACTATTTGTTGCTTTGGTTGAATCTTTCATATATACTCCATCCTTTCCAATAATATTGTCTTCTATTTGTATAGAAATTAACGATATTTGTTAGTAACTGTAAAACATTATGATAATGTGGTACAGGCATTACTAAGAATGTCGCTACCAACGCTGGAAGTAATACCAGTATTAATATTGGTAGAGACATCGAATGAATAAGTAACAACATCAAAAACGACCATGCACAACCAACCAAGAATATAAATAAATCTTTTTTCGTAAAGAAACCTAATATTAATTGTGATTTCTTTGTATTTGCTGGAATTAAATAACTATTCACCTTTTTATTCCTCCTTTAATATTTTATTTTTTTTCTTCATATTTTTGTTGTTCTTGTTGAGCAATAAATACACTGTTTGTACCAGATTGACGTTTAATAGCTTTATTCATTGTATCAATTTCTTTAACATCATCCCAGAAGTCTCTACCTTGGGCATCTTTTGTTTGATATCCAAGTGTAACATCAACATTATCCATATAATTACCACCCACAATTCCGCTATCAACAAGTGGAGATAATGATGAGTTGTTTCTAATTGAGCCTTTATATTTAACAGCATCTACTCTTAATCCAGATAATTTTGCTTTATCACTATTACTCATTGCGTACCAATGCTCATCAGATTGTAGTGTAAGATTTTGTAATTTATACATTGCTTCTCTTTTAGCATAGTTGAAAAGTCTTTCATCTTCTTCAGTAGCAATACCTCGTGCTCTTTTGTTTTCTAAATCTCTTTTATATTTATTAACTTCTGAAATATCTACACCAGCAATGGCATTTTGACCTTTAGCAATTTCTTTCATAATTAAACTTTCAGTATCATTATCAAATGAATCTCTAGCTGTATTAATTTGACTCATAGCATAATTTTCTCTTTTTAATTGTTCTGCATTTCCAAAACCTGCATAAGTTGCAACGCTACGCCCACTATCAGCAACATGGCCTCTTAAAACATTAAACGTTCTTCCAATTCCGCTAGCTCCTGTTGCATGTGCAGCTCTATAATTTGCTCTTTTAACTCTCGCATCAGCAGCACCTTGAGCACCACTACTAGCTGCAGCTTTCATATCTTTAAAGCTTTTAGCACCCCAACCGGCTTTGCCTCCACGAACAGCACCCGATGCGGCACCAGCAATCATAGAACGTACTGCATGAGAACCTTCTTTTTTATGCCAGTTTCCATCGCTGCCTTTTTCAAAAGCACTTGATACACCTCTTAAACCAGCAGTTATACCAGCTCCTAATGTAGCTCCAGCCGTAAGAACTCCAGCTTCCGCAAGGGTATCTTTTATACCTAACTTCATATTACCTGAGTCAATACCTGTAACTTCTGAAATGATTTTTGGAGCACTTTTCATAAACATAAATATTCCCATGTATAAGAAAGCTTTGGTTACTAAATTTAAGAACCATCCTCCGCCACTTCCAGATGATGCAGTTTGGACAGTGGTATCAGCAGTTTCAGTATCATCTTCACCTTCAGCCAACATAGTGTCTTTATTTTCAAAATAATCATCTTCATCAGCATAGGCTAATGTATAATTATTGTTTTCAAAATAATTAGTATTACTATCACTATATAATATTATTTCCGTAGAACTTGGAACTACACTATCAAAGAAACTAGCCCCTCTTATTTCCATACATATAAATAAACAGAAATACAATATAAATATTCTTACGAAAACTTCTGCATAACATGTCAAAGTAATTTTTAACCATTGATTAAACATTCCACTTGCTTTACCACTTGGTACTACTCTTAAAAGAATAGGTACTGGGGCAATAACTTCATAGAAAAATAATTTAACTAGTCGTATCGCCAAACCAAATGTATAAGAAATTGACACATATAGCAAAGCAACCCCACCAATAAGGGCTAAAAAGCCATAAAAGGCTATGCTTCCATCATCTGCTTCATCAGCAAATTGATTATACATGTTAAAATGTCCAGTTTCATCAACCGAATTAATTACATCTTTAAAAGTTCCTCCATTAACAGGAACACCGTCAACATATGATTTTTCCGCCTTTATTTGTTCCTGACAAGTTTGTAATTCAGGATAACCTTGTTCAAAACACCATTCCTCATCAACATTAAAGAAAGCTGTCCATACACTATTTACTATTTGATTGGCTGCAACAGTAGCGGGATTATCATTAGAATCAGCCCCGGAATCTCCTAAAGAACCAAAACCAAAGAAACCTCCTATTGTATTATAGTTAATAATTGAATCTTGCACATCATAGGCAAAATTAAATACCATTGGCGTAACCGCTAAAATAGCCACTGATGTAACCAAATTAATAACAATTTTTCTAATTGTAGACGTTCCAGCTTTTGAATCATCAGGATTTACCATTCCCTTAAGTAAGGAAAAAGATAAAATAAACAACATAACAACGCCAATAATTATATAGGTATTATTGACAATTGTTTGAAAAGTTGCTGTACTTACAAGTTGTTTTCCTGCAAGAGCAATAAATATTTTATAAATCCAAGAACAAATTTTATATACACCTGATAAAAACCAAATCCATATTTTTAAAAATACTCCCATAATATCACTCCCCTACTCCACATACTGTATAATTTTCATTAATAAAATGAAGAACAAATTGAATAAGCATTGGGAGTAAAAATATAATTATACAAAGGATAAATCTTTTAAATATTTTAGCAACAGTTTTATTTAAAATCTCACTATCACTTGAAGCTACTGCTCCAACTAAATCAACAACAGATAAAACGATTAATAAAATAATTGCTACATACCTAACAACCTTAAATGCAAAAACAATATAATATGAAGGATCACCCGCTTTTGTTGGATCACCAAGCAAAGACTTGCAATCATTTATAGTTGGTGGCGTTATTTCTTCACTATCTTCTGGTTCAGTTGTTAAAGTTTCTGATTGATCATCATCACCACTATCAGTAGTAGTTTTTGTACATACTTTAAAACTATATACACTTCCATAATTATCAGATATATTAAGCAAATTTTCACTTGAACCTGCTGGGCAAGAAACTGAAAAACTACCTTGTCCATCATACATACATCCTCTTACATCTCTACTTCCACTACTACTATTAAATGTCGCAATTATTGAGGCCGAATTACTACATGATTCAGAATCTATTAACGCATTATAAAATTCGGCGGATACATTCGCTGTATATTTTAAATTTCCTCCGTTTGGATTGGTTGTTTGGCTTTTCGCCGCTCTACATATCCACACATATGTGTTAGTTGTCGTTACTACTCTTGTCTTTGTTCCACCTGAACAACTCATGTTTGGGGCATCTGTTCCTGGATTGGTTGGCATTGGTACACATCCTGAAACATTTGGCCCTCCATTTGAACTCATTACTACTTGTTTATAATATCCTCCACCACAATCATTTACACTATAATAATTATAATTGTTACTATCTGTGGGTATTTGCTTTATTTGTTGAGACTCCGTTGGAGCTCCCATTACTTTATTTCCACCAAAAATAGTTATTGTTAAAATAATTAAAAATACTATATTTATATATAATTTACAAGATTTTTCCTTCATAAAATCTCCACCTACCAAAATTATAACACAAGAAAAACAAAAAAAGAAGATTTACTCTTCTTAATTATTTAAAAATTTGATGTTTTATTTTTTTAATATTTTGAACATACCGCAGCCTTAAATGTATCGCCATTTTTATCAGTTATAGTCACATTAGTTTTAACAGCACCATCCGGACAATTTACTAAAGCGGTAAAATCAACTGTTGCATCATACATACAACCATTAACAGTCTTATATTCACCTTCTTGATCACTTACAGTAACACTTGTTAATGTAGAATTGTTACAAGAATCAGCATTTACTAAACTATTAACAACTGAAGTTTGTGTTTGACTAGTAAACGCTGTATCTGGCACACAGTTGTTATAAGGATAAAGCAAACAATTCATACAACTTGTATAATCTGCATTTTGTTCAATATATTTAGTAACTCCAATATTTTTTAATATAGCTAATATAAGTGTTGGTACTACAAAGGCTGCTAGTCCCGCAACAATTCTTTTTATTAAAGCACTTGTTGCTTTACCTACAGCTTTTTCATCATTAGATATTGTTGCTTTAGTAAAATCAACCATACCTAAGACAATTATGATTAAAGGAACAACCCATAAAGCAACCACAACTAACTTACCTATAAATGAGATAGCATTTTTTGCTCCAGCATTATTACATAAATTATCGTAATCATTTCTTGGCCCAGTTTCCCCAGTAAAATGGAAATAATCATTAATACTTGAATAGTTAATTGTACTTAACTCAGGAATTAATTTATAATCAGCTTTATACCATTTCTTTTTATCGACCGGCCTAGCTGTTTTCCATAAATCAGTATATTGTACATATCGTGGACAACAATGAAGTTTACCATCTTTAGCACATTTTGTATGTTCTAAGTCAAGTTTATAATTATAACTAGACCATTTATCATTTGATAGTCCATTGTAACCTATAAAATCTTCTTTATATACATTAGTAATTATATTACCATCTTTATCTTGCTTAATCATTAAAGGGTAAGGCATAGCTTGAGGCTTTCCTTCATATACACAAGTTAATTCATGAATCTCATCTTTTTTTTCAGCTGTAGTTTGGCTACCTGTATTTTGTTGAGTAGGAGGGTTTTGCGTTTGAGTTTGATCATCATCACCACTATCAGTAGTAGTTTTTGTACATACTTTAAAACTATATACACTTCCATAATTATCAGATATATTAAGCAAATTTTCACTTGAACCTGCTGGGCAAGAAACTGAAAAACTACCTTGTCCATCATACATACATCCTCTTACATCTCTACTTCCACTACTACTATTAAATGTCGCAATTATTGAGGCCGAATTACTACATGATTCAGAATCTATTAACGCATTATAAAATTCGGCGGATACATTCGCTGTATATTTTAAATTTCCTCCGTTTGGATTGGTTGTTTGGCTTTTCGCCGCTCTACATATCCACACATATGTGTTAGTTGTCGTTACTACTCTTGTCTTTGTTCCACCTGAACAACTCATGTTTGGGGCATCTGTTCCTGGATTGGTTGGCATTGGTACACATCCTGAAACATTTGGCCCTCCATTTGAACTCATTACTACTTGTTTATAATATCCTCCACCACAATCATTTACACTATAATAATTATAATTGTTACTATCTGTGGGTATTTGCTTTATTTGTTGAGACTCCGTTGGAGCTCCCATTACTTTATTTCCACCAAAAATAGTTATTGTTAAAATAATTAAAAATACTATATTTATATATAATTTACAAGATTTTTCCTTCATAAAATCTTCACCTATCAAAATTATAACACAACAAAATAATAAAAAAAAGAAGAATTACTCTTCCTTAGTAAATACATTACATATCTAAATTTTTAACTTCATCTAATGTTCGATATAAATTTTTTAAATAAGTAATAGTTTCCTCTATTTGTTCATCACATTCACTTATATATGTTTTATCTATTTCTCCATTAAAAGTATATAAGTTTGATTGTAACTCATTATATTTTCTTAATAAGTAAGCAACATCTTGTTCTTCAATAAAATCAGATTTTCTTAAATCATCTAATAATAGTTCTAATCTCGCATATTCTTTTTTAAACTCATCTAATTTTGTATTTGTTTCTTCATTATTATTTTTATTATTTTGTAAATATATTAAAGCTTGTTCTTTCCCTTTTTAATTAATCATATTTTTTATGTTGTTATTAAAATAAACAGCATAGCCCCCAATTTTAGCAAGTTCATTCATTAAAACAGTCAGTTCTTTATAATCTTCTTCATCTTTACATATTAAAAGCGTTTTATAAAATTGAAGTGTTAAAGATGATAAATGTTCTTCATCTCTTTTAATATCCATAATTATTAAATACGATATTAAAGAATCACAAGCATTAGCTAGTTCAAAATTCTTTGGTCTATAAGAAACATCAAAATATTTACTTTCTATGCCATTCGGAACCATTTTAGAAACAGGGTTCAACTTTTCTTGTTCTTTCTTTTTAAGTTCATCTTGAACCATATTAATTTCGCCAAGATTTATTTTTGCAGCATGAGTATTATAAAAATGAATAGCATAACCTCCCACTAAAGATGTATTTTTTAAAAGTTCATTTAAATACTTTATATCTTCATCACTTTTACATAAAGCAAGAGTATTTAAAAACTTATCTTCTAAATTTTTAATAGTATCTTCACTTCGATAAGCATCCGCTAGAGCTAAATAGGTTAATAAGGAATTACTAGCTATTTTTAATTGGGAATTAATATTTGCAATATTAGGTCTAGGCACATCAAAATACGGACTTTTTATCCGCAAATTACTCTCATTAATACCTTGTGATACTTGATCCATTTTGCCTCCACTTATTATAAATTTCTTTATTTTATTTTATCATTGTTTTAATATTCATAAGTCAATAATCAACTTTTACTTTTCACATTATTTACAATAATGGGTGCTTCCTATGCTTATTGGATCCAAAG
>CANRGQ010000027.1 GCA_947630195.1 uncultured Bacilli bacterium | reverse complement strand
ATTACAATTTATAAAGTTTTTCAAGCAAGATAAATATATATCTTGTTCTTTTATATGCTCGCTCTTTGTCCTTCAACGCTTGTTCGCCTATTTTGCTTGATATTTTTCTTGTATGACTTTCTTATTATATAAAACAAAAAGAATTGGCTTTGAGACGCTAATTCTTTTCTTTATTATTAAGTAGTTTACTAACAGCACTCATAATGGCTATTTTACCATAAGAATAAGTAAGAGATCCTTGTTCATATAAAATGTAAGGCTCAACAAGAGGGCCATCACAAGATATTTCAATAGAAGATCCTTGGGTAAATGATCCTGAAGCCATAATTATTTCATTATCATATCCGGGCATGGGAGATGGGATTGGCGTACTATCCGCATCAATCGCACTTGCACTTTGAATACCTTCTGCATATTTAATTAAATCATCTTTATTTCCAAAAGTTATGGATAAGACAATATCGGCATGTTCTTCATTATATTTAGGATTAACAGAGTATCCTAAATCTTCCAGTAATTTAGCAGTTAAAAGGGATATTTTTAGGCTACTTGCTACAACATAAGGAGCGTGATATAAACCCATTAAAAATTCTTTATTAATTCCTAAAGTAGGCCCAACTTCTCTACCTTCACCGGGAACCGTTAATCTTTCCGCACATAAATTAACTAAAGATTCTTTCCCCGCAATATAACCGCCATTCGGAGCAATTCCTCCGCCAAGATTTTTAATTAAAGAACCGACCATGATATCGGCTCCTACTTCTGTTGGAGTTTTATCTTCGACAAATTCACAATAACAATTATCAACCATAATAATCGTTTTGGGAGATACTTCTTTAATTAGTTTACAAATACTATCGACCTTTTCAATCGTTATACTTTTTCTTTCCGAATAACCTCTACTTCTTTGAATTTCAATTAATTTAACTTTATTATTTTTTAAATATTCTTTTATTTTAGCATAATCAAAATCATCATTTACTAAATCAATTTGATTATATTTAATGCCAAAGGAAATTAAAGAACTGGCATTTTCTTTAATACCTATTACTTCATGTAAAGTATCATAAGGTAAACCCGTAATACTAAGCATTAAATCATTTGGTCTTAAAAGCCCAAATAAACAAACTGTTAAAGCGTGTGACCCGGAAATAAAATCTCTTCTCACTAAAGCATCTTCGCTACCTAAGACACTGGCAAAAACTTTTTCAATTTGACTTCTTCCTAAATCATTATAACCATAACCCGTTGTACTATTAAAAGATGCTTCACTAATCCCAGCTTTTTTAAATGAAGATAATACTTTTAAACTATTTATTTCTTCTTGCTTATCAACACTCTTAAATTCACATTTAAGTTCTTCCTCTATTTCTAAAACTTTATTATAGACATCTTCTCTTATATTATAATATTCTAAATATTTATTCATTTCCATCCCTCATTACACATATCGTACCACTTACAATATCATCATTAATCATTATTTCCATTATTTTTAAAGCCACACTTTCTTTACTAATTAGTTTAGTTTGTTCGACTCTTTCTAACTCAGCCTTTAAATATTCCGGATTCATACTTAAAGTATTTTTCGTATCAATCCAATTCGGAGCCAACCCGCAGACCTTTATATTTTTAAGTCTTAAGGCTAAATTTTTCGTTAAATTAATAATCCCAGCTTTACTGGCGGCATAATCTAAAGACAAAGGATTAAAGGTATCAATACCATCAGTCGAGGCCATATTAATTAAAGTACCTCTTTCCATATATATTGAAGCATATTTAGCAATGTTAAAAGCACCCCCTAAATTAACACTTACGACATTCATAAATTCTTCATAACTTTTATCTTTTATATCATTACTAATATCTAAACCCACTAAATTAACAACTACATCAATATGACTATATTTACTCTTAACATAATTAAATAAATTTTCTACTTCTTTTTCATTTATAACATTACATTTAATTGTTTCATAATCTTTTTTTATTTTATTTTTATAAAAAGTACCAATTACGGTAGCATGATATTTAAGTAAAATATCAGCAAGAACTTCCCCAATATCATTACTTATCCCGATTATTAAAACAACTACTCCTCTTAGGTCCATAATATCACCCAGTACGTATTATATAATTATTTAGTTAAAGTTGCAATTAAATCTGTGATAAATATACTACTTAAAATGCCTAAGATAATTTTTAATTTTTCCCTATACTTATTAACTAGTTTTTTAATTAAAGGAAGGAGGATATAAATTAATAATAAACTCAGAATACTAAAAGTGAAAGCACTTAAAAAACAGACAAAACCCCCAATATTAAGAAAATGATTAGTATAATCCCAAAGTCTTATTTTAAATATTTTAAGTAATAAAAGACCACTTAAGCCTTCAAATGATGCTGATACCAAAAAAGATAAAGCAAATATAACTAAAGGATATTTTTTATATTTGGAAAATAAAGTTAAAAGTATGGATCCTAAACCATAAATAGGAAGATAAGGACCATATAAAAAGGCGTGACTAAAAAACTTCCCATTATAAGCATAACTTAAAACAAGTTCATACAAAAACCCTAAAATACTACATATATAAAAAGTTGTCCCAATCAATACTATATCCATAAATATAGGATATGTAATTAAATTATTTTTAACTTACCAATAATTAGAAAGAAATAAACACATAAAATAAAAATTATCAAACATACTAATTATGAAAGGAAAATGATTTATGAAAGAAAATTATAAAAAGGCTCCCGATATCTTAACTAATAAAGATTTAGATTACCTAAAAGATATCTTTGGATGGAATCATATAGCCTATAAAAATGAAATGGAAGCTTTAAATTATATTGAAAATGATAGTGTTAAAGATATGATTAATGAGGCCACAATGGTTTTTGAAGAAAACATGCATAATGTTTTAAAAATAGTAAAGGAAGAGCATAATGGAAAATAAAAAAATAAGTAATCCGAAATTAGAAGTAAAAGAAGGTTTAAGTTTAAATGATAAAGATTATATGACTAATCTTTTAAGTACACTAAAAGCGATGGTTAAAGATATGACCGTAGCTTTAACGGAGGCTTCTAATAGTAAAATTTATTCCGAATATAAAAATATGTATGAAGAACTTTTAAAACTTCAAAGAGCCTCTTATGAATTGATGTTTAAATTAGGTTGGTATACTTTAGAAGAAACCACTCAAAATAAAAAAGATACTCTAGAAAAAGAATTACAAACTCAACTAGATAATTTACAAAATTAAGATTGCTTTAATAATTTATATAAATATTGTATAATCTAATTATGGAGATGAGTTATCATCGCCTAATGTTGATATTTGCTATTTCATTCGAATGTCAATTCGAATTGAGATAGCTTCTTTTTTTGACTTAAACAAGTTGTATATAAAAGAAATTACTTTTAATAATATTTCTACTATTAATTTGTCGAGTAGACAGTTTCCGCTCTTGAGAACTACTGCCCCTCACGGAACCGTACGTGCATCTTTCTCGCATACGGCTCCTCATAATAATCTTTGAAGAATCACCATAATGGAAAAGTTATTCTAGGTTTTACAAGTGGAGAATATTCTATTATCTTCTTAATCTTCTCCCATGAAATATAGCCTCTTTGACTTCTCCTAGATAACCATCTTTTCATTTCTGCTAATGTATATTGGTGTATCTCTGACAGCCATTTATAGTTATAACTTATTCCATAGTAATTATAATATCCTATTAGTTTTCTGTTTAATGCTTTAATTAAATATTTTGGTTTTACATTTCTATTATTCTTAATGAACTCTTTGATATTTTGTTTCTTTTGTTTTGATTTCTTTTTACTCGTTTTGTATCCTACTCTGTAATCTCCTTTTCTTGTCGTTGCATTATAAATGTTGAACCCAAGAAAGTCAAAGTTATTTCTTGTTGTTGTATTTCTTCCAAATGGAAATATCCTTGTTTTACTTTCTTCAATTTCTAGCCCAAACTTGGCTAGTCTTTCTTTCAGGTCTTGATAATATGTTTCGGCATCTTCTTTGTTTTCGAAGCAAGTAACAAAGTCATCGGCATATCTTACCAAATGACATTCTCCTTTACTTTTTGTTTGAACATATACTTTAAACCATTGGTCTAGAACATAATGTAGGTATACATTTGCCAGTATTGGTGAAATTAGTCCACCTTGTGGTGTACCTTTTTCACTTTCGTAATATTTTAAATCTTCGATTATTCCGGCTTTAAGAAATCTTTTTATATATCTGATAAAGTTTTTATCTTTTATTGTTAATTCAAGAAATTTTGTTAGCCATTCATGATTTACATTATCAAAGAAACCTTTTATATCTGCTTCAACTATGTGATTAGTATTAACTCGCATTAATACTCTATCTAGTTCCTTTATTGCTTTGTGACAATCTCTATTTGGTCTAAAGCCATATGAACAATTTAAAAATATTGGCTCATATATTGTTGTTAGTATATCTGCCATGACCCCTTGGACTATTTTGTCTTCGTAACTAGGTATTCCTAATGGTCTTTGTTTTCCATTATGTTTTGGTATATATACTCTTCTTACTGCTTTAGGCTTATATGAGAACTTTCTCATCTTGTCTATTAGGTTTCTTATGTTTTTATCTAGGTTGATTTCGTATTCTTCTTTTGTAACTTTATCTATTCCTGTTGCTTTGTTCCCTTTGAGTTCTTGATGTTTTGATTTTAATGTTTCTTCATTTATGTATTGCATTAAACTTTGGACATTTCTGTATTTAACAAGTTGTCTCCTTATTTCTGAATATTCTTTTTCCATTAGTTTACCACCTTTCTTATGTGTTAATGTTTCTTATTCAGAATCGATTATTATGCTAACTCCTTCGCTCCTTATCCTACCGCGATATATCTTCACTACTATGAGTTAGTCCGACTTCTTATAAACCTTTTATAAACCTCTAGTTTTACCTATCTTTAAGACCTATCAGCCAGTTTATATTACTCTTATTTCTGGTGTTTTAAACCTTTTTCAGCTTTAGAGAGTTTATAAGACCTCACAGGTTCACTAATTAATACTCTGATTTGCTCGAAACGTTCTTAGACCCCGACGGAACCTACACATCCTTGTCTTTATCGTTTGTGTATTATTGCCTGCTGTGGCGTATGAACACATCGGCTTCCGCTTGTTCGTGATTACGAGGCTCAATATTATTTCAGGTGGCGTCGCACCCGTTCCTCTCAAATCTCCTAATTGCTAACGCTTAAACCTAACCTCACGGTTTCGGCTCCATAGTTTAGTACCAGTTCTTGACCTAGTTTACTGGGTTGGTTTATCTCCAACTGTATTATTTAGCGCTCTCTGTCGCACCATAAACACCACCATCCTTCCCAAAAAAGATTTTGTTTGCAACCAAAACCCCTGAAAAGCTGGCGAGATTTCCCATCTCGAAGACTATATTTTATAGATATTTTTTCCTAAGTCAAGTCGTTCGACAAAACATGTCAAAACTTCTAAAAATATGACAAAATTCAACAATTTTTTCACATAAAAAATCGATAGTTATGTAATTGATAACTACCGTTAATTTTTTTATTAATTATTATAGATACTTAATATCTTTAAGTAAGGTATCAATGGTATCTTTATATTCATTAGTTCCCGCAATAAAGATTAATGTGTTTTTAACTTGGGATATAACAATATATTCATCAGTAGAAACTGCTACTGTTCTAGTAAATACAGCTCCTTTAGTTTCTTGATTCTTGGAATCTGTTGTTATATAATCAACGATACTATCTTTATATTTTTTATAAACTTTTTTAGCTTCGACATCACTTTTAAATTCATAATATTCTATTTTAAAAGGAACATCACTTTTCGTAGCTACTAAATAAGTATCTGTTTCATACTTAGCTTCTTCTTTATCACTTATTGTATAACCTAAATCGTTAAAATGTTTATTAAATTCTTCTTTATCAACGACATTATAAAACATACAACCAGTAGTTACAATACAAACGATGGCAATTATGACAATTCCTAATATAATACTTTTATTTTTCATTTATCAATTCTCCTTTATGTTTATTATAAAACATTTTCATAATTTCTTCAAACTCATTTTGATCATTTAACTTAACTATTACTTCTCTTCCCTCTTTTTCTATCACTTTACGGATACAAAAATCATTATTATCTAAAATATTTGATAGAACTAAATAATTAGAACCATTATGAGTTATCGTATCAATTATCCCATATTCTTTTCCATTTTCTAACTTTATAACATCAATATTCATTATAAACCTTTACTTTCTACCGCCATTTGTTGAAGTCCTGTCGCAGCTTCCTGATAGTTTAAACCTTTAGATTCCCGGTAAGATGCCGCAAAAGCATTTAAAACTTCTTTAGTATGGTCATCTAACTTTTCAAAGGCTGTTGGGTCATTAAAATGGTCGGTTTTATTATAAGCATTTATAGCGTTCATTATCTCTTCCGTATAAGCATCCATTACTCGGCCACTTTTTTGCATATAGTTAAGAAAACTAGGACAACCATAGAAAGTTTGAGCCATCTCTTGTAAAGCTGGATCTTGTGTCATTTTATAATACAATGTTTTCATAACATTATCCATATTATAAAGTCTTCCTTCAGTCATACTACAATAAGTATTATGTAAGACTTCATCTAAGGCCTCAGGATGCACAATAATTATTTTAATAATGTCATCAGCAATACCTTCTTCTAAGTAATCATATTGTTTAACTCTTTCGCCATTTTGCATTACATATACTTCATCTTTATTTTGACTAATTATATCATCTTTACTTTTACCATTAGAGATAATTAAACCAATATTTTGGGTAATTTGATTTTTTTCATAATCTGCTCTTTTATGAACTACCGCCCCAAGTGAGAATAGTTCTGCCACTAAAACAGCAGTAATAATTCCTTTTTTATACCACTCTTTACTCATTTTGCGTCTTTGGGGGGCTAAAGGTAATTCTACTTTATCTCCTAGGCTTTCAAAACTTTCAATCTCAGCGTTATATTCGGAAATTATTTTTTCGATATCCACGTCAGCTTTATGTTCTTTAATAATTTCATCTTTTAAATAATTTTTAGAAAGCACTAAAAACTTGGCATAATCTAAAGCCGTCTCCGCACCCATACGATGATTAGATTTTTCTCTAATATATGAGGCTATTTCGGTATAATCATAATTATCCCCAACAATTTCGCGCATATCATTTAAAGAATCATTATATAATTTTTCTAATCTTTCACCACTGCTTGTATCCATTTAATCACCTACTATTAGTAATTTTAATATACTACCCTGTCAAAACAAAGTCAAATCATTAACCCTCATTTAAATATTTTTGACAAATAATTGACTAAATATTCATCTTTTTAGTCACTATCTTACTAAGTAAATAAGAAATTGCTACCATTATAACTATCACAATTAAAATACGAGGATTTTTTAAACTTTCAAGTAAACTTGTCCCAATGAAACCCCAGAAAGCTACGAGAGAAATTTTGCCTAAAAGAATAGCTAAGGCATATTTTTTAAAAGTCATTTTCGATAAAGCTGCCGCAATATTAACTAAAAAAGCCGGGGTAAAAGGGATGGCAATAAGTAAAACTAAATTTGGAATACTTATCTTATCGATATGTTTCATAAATTTATCAAATTCTTTAATCTTTCTAACTCTTTTTTGAAATATTCCTTTTAAAATACTTCGACACATAAAAAAGGAGAAAAAACAACCTAAACAAGTTAAAATATAGGAAATAATAAAGCCTAAGATATTACCATAAGCTAAAAATATAATGGTAATAAAAACAAATAATGGTAATACCGGAATAATTGATTCTAAAAAAATTAATAGGCACGCAAATAAAGGACCATAAAAGGTCGAAGAATTCACGATTTCCATTATTAGATTGTATAAATTATTTAAAATTTCTCCCATAAATATCCCATAATTATTATAATATAATTATGGATATTTTTCACGAATTTATTACATATGTAACATCATAACCGTAAAATGAAAGAATTCTTACGGCTTGTTTACTTTTATGGCCTTCACTACACATAATAAAATATTTTTTATTTTTATCGAGAATTGTTTTATGATTCATTAAAAGTTTATCATAATAAATATTAATACTATAAGGATTATGTTTTTCTTTATAACTAATCGGATCTTTTACATCTATTAAAATACCCATACTTGGGTTATAATCACTCTCTTTTATAGATTTCATAATATCACCATAGTATTTTATGAATTTTAAAAGAAATGAAAAATTATATTTAACTAAAAAAGAGAAGATTATTCATCTTCCCCAAAGAAATCATCAAAGAATTCATCATCGGTAATAACATTATCATTCATAATAACACTATCCACATCAATATTAACTTTTGGCTTATTTTTCTCTTCTTCTTTATGTCCTTCGATCTTGAACGGATTATCCTCTATTTTTCCCTCTTCTAGTTTAGGTAATTCAACTTCATCATCTAAGTTTTCGACCTTCTTAGGTATCATAAATGGATTAGGTATCTTTTCATTCTCTATATCTTTTAACTCTTCTATTTCATCTAATTTTTTAATAGCCTCATCAGATGATTTTAACATTTCTTCATTTTGTTTCTTCATCTTTTCTTTTTCGCGTTGTTCTTCTTCATCAAGTTCTTTTAGCTTTCTATCAATGTCTTTCATCATGGCATCAATATCCATATTTTGAAGAGGACTCGCAAAGGGATTTGGCCCCATCATAGGGTTTGCCTCATGCATTCCAAAAGGATTCATACCCCCACTAGGCATTCCAGGACCCATTAAGCCCATGCCACCTATTGGATTAGGACTTGTTCCTTCGCCATTCATCATTCTTTTACGTTTTTCTTCGGTAACGAATTTCTTTAAATCAAATAGTTCCACTTGATGAGGCTCTCTCGTTGGATAAGTAGCAATGGGATAATCTTCACCCCAATCCATTTTAAAGTTAGGAGTATATTTCGTCTTAAACGGATACATTCTAAGTCTTATAATTATGGCTTCCCCTAATTTTAATTTTTGTAAGTCGGAAACCGTAACAAGTGGTGTCGAAGCTGTTTTATCTTTATCTTTAGATTTAACTTCGCCACACATTTTACTAATTTCCTCTAGGGCTTTAAGTTCCGTACTAATTAAATAAATTAAATTACTACAGTTACCACGAATAACTTGAGCAACTTCTTCACCATAAACATCATTAAGTTGAGCAAAGTTTTGAATAATAAAGGTAAATCTTATATCTCTAGAACGGGCTGCAGATACCATACTATCAACATCTTTAAGTGGTGGCATATTCGCAAACTCATCTAGAATAAAATTCGTTCGATATTGCAGTTTTCCGCCATTTTTTTGCGCTACATCAATTAAAGTTTCATAACATTGTTTAATGAAAATAGTCATTAAAGTATGATATGTTTTCTTTTCATCATGAATAATCATAAATACTGCCGTTTTTTCTTTACCAATATCCCGCATATCAAAATCACTGTAAGAAAGCATTTCGGATAAATTTTCTCTAGTTGAGAATAATCTTATCTTTTGTCTAAATGTGGAAAGTAAACCACCTTTAGTATCACTTGGAGCATTGATAACCGTATTGGCAAACATATAAGCATTAGAATCAGCACCCTTTAAATTAAAGTATTCTTTAATAAAATTACTGGTGGCGTATCTTTCTTCGCCAATCGTACTCATATAGTTAATACTATTTAAGTTAACTTCACTCTCCGGAGCATCTTGGAATAAACCTAACGCAAGTCCTGAGAAATAATCGGCTGAACCTTTTTCCCAGAAGGGGTCACTCTTACTACTTGGGTCATATAAAATATTTAAAGCAACGTCATCTAAAAGTTCGGTAGCTTTATCATAATTACCTTCTTTGTAATATTGATAAGGCAAAGATAATGGGTTCCAAGCATTACCTTTATTAGGGTCCCTAAAGTTTAAAATGATTATTTTGTATCCTCTTTCTTCAAGGTTTTTCGCAGTCTTACTATAAATCTCACCTTTAGGGTCCGTAATTATCATACTTTCACCCTTTTTGGCTAAAACATTAACCATTGGGAAAACTAAGTTTTCGGTTTTACCACTACCAGTGGAACCAATAACTAAGTTATGATAATCACTATCATCTACCCACATTTCTTTACCATTGTTAATAAGAGGGATACCTGCATGTTTTAATTCTTTATCTTTCGGATTAATTTTTTCAACCCCACTAGATTCTTTTATTTCTTTATCTTTAGCCCATCTACTATAACCATCACTAGATTTTTTTTCTGCTACTTTTAAGCCAATACCATGACCTTTTTCTTTATTAAAAATATAATCAGATACACTTGTAAATATCAAAATTAATACCCCAATAAAAAGTCCTAAGGTAAAAGGCAAATAAGTAACTGAAAAAGCACTCCATGGTAAAAGTCCATAAAATGTTCCATTGTTAATTAAACAAAATAAATTTGAGACTGCTAAAGCACATAAATACAATAAAATTATACAATATAAAACAAATAAGAAAAAATCTTTAGGTTCTACTTTAAACTTCATCCTTTACCCTCTCCAATTCACAATTATTATACTATAAATACTTCATATTAGCAAAAATATTTTAACTATTATTAATAAAATTAAATCCTATTTTAAAATCATATGGATAATATTCTATAATATTAATAATTATCGTGTTAATTTCACTATCTCTTATATAAACATTATAGATATTATTGTTTTCGTTTTCTTCTTTGGTAAAATAATTAATTTTTAATTTTATTTTTTGATAAATATTATTAATATTGTTATTAAAATCATCAATGTTAGCATAATTTCCTTTTGTTGTATCATCAAGCATATTATAAGCTTTATTACTATCTAAAAATAATAAATCAGAAAATTTATTTATATAATTAGATATTTTATTTTTATCATCTAATTCAGAAATTTTAAATTCACTTGTATTATTTATCTCTATATTTTCAATATTATATCTTTTAGCATACTCTTCTAAATTATTTATATTTTCTAAAGGTGTAACCACATAATTATTATCCATATCAACTGTAATAAGAAAATATTTATTATCATTATAAGTTGCTGAATCAGCAAATGATTCTCCAACTATATAACCTTTTATAAAATAATATGTTATATCACTATTAGCATTATAATAAGCTTCTTCTAAATTAAAACTAACACTTTCATTATATAAAGCAATTTTTTCGAGAACATTATTTTCAGTTATATTATAATTATTTACATATTCTTCATTTAATAGATCTAACAATTCTTTGGCCTTATTTTCTTCTCTTAAATCATAGAAATAATTTATAGTATTTTGCACTGAAAAGAATGTATCAACATCTGATAATCTAGTAATTTCTTTACTTATATTTGGTTCTTTTGATGGAGGATTACTTGAAGAATTTAAACTCAAAAGTACGGCAATAACAGAAGTAATTACTAATAATATTATAATTACAATAATTAAAATTTTAGAATTATCTTTTTTCATATATTCTTCTAACCTCCACAGTTATTTTTAACCAAATTCAAATAATCATCAGCCTTGTTGCTTCTTGTTACACATACAGGTCCTGGTACTTCTCCATAACTACCATAAGAAATACACCCCGAACATCTTTCTATTTTCAAGCAAAATTGTTGAGCTATATCAACTGCTGAATAATTACCATAAACATAAGGTTTAGCATTATAGACATTGCTCCAACTTGCTGTAATATCCAAATATCTAGCAATGAAACTTGCTTGACATGCCACACTAGTCCAATCACCATTAAAGTTCTCATTACAATAATTTAATAACTCTGTTGCGTTTGGACCATTCCATTGAATAAGTCCATAACTGTATAAGCCATTACTATCCATAGCTTTTATGGCGGCATTAAAGTTGCTTTCATGTTCTATATTAGCCATTATTCCAGCCACAGCATTGTCAGAAAAGCCAGCATCTTTTAGGGCTTGACAAACTCCCATTTGATCATTGGTATAGAATTTACCAATATTACAATTTCCTTTAGGTCTTGGATTATCAACGCTAATAAAATCATATGGATCACGGGTATCTTCATGAGCACCACTTATGGAACCATACCAAATTTCAAAGTGAAGATGGTGACCACTAGAAGTACCCGTGTTATCAACTTCAGCTATAATTTGGCCTTGAGAAACTTTCATTCCATTAGTTACATATTTTGTTAATGAGCCATTCTTTAAATGGCAATATCTCGTAAAATAACCATCACCATGATCTATTGTTACATAGTTACCACAACCACTTCCTGTCCCATCAGGAGTACCATCAACAGGATTTATAATTGTTCCACCTCTTGCAGCAATAACATTCATTCCATAACCAGCAGCTAAATCTTCCCCATTGTGCCATCTAGCATCATGTAAAACTGGATGGTCAGAACGCCAACCATAATCTCGGCCATTTCCAAAACTAGTAGATTCAGGAAGTCCTGTCAGAATATCACCACGATTAAAATTACCAGCTTCACCAACAGGCCACCACCAGCCAATTTCACAACCTCCACTATTTTTATGAAATTCACAATAATCTCCTAAATCATAAACTATTCGTTTACCACCAGTAGTACCAGTACCACTCATGATTATATTATAAATTTTTTGATAATTATCATTGTTATAATGAAGACCTTCTCCATCATAATAAGTTATATCATCAACCCCTAAATTTAAATCAATAAATCGTAAATTACTAATTGCGGATGCACTTATTAAATCTCGCATTTTATTATTAAAACCATTTACAGCTGGCATATCCACATAATAAGTACTCTCATCTTTAACTGGACCTAAAGATACAACATAAATAATATTGCTTGACCAATCTCCTTCAGCAAGTTCTTTATATTTATTAAAATAATTGTTGGCCATATTTATCCCTGATTGTTCATCTTTACCTAAACCATTTAATCCCATCCAACTAATAATGCTAAAAGAATCTCCACTTTCTAACTTACTATTAACATTAGGTATAGCAGTAGATAAAAACCAATCATATCCAGCGCTAACTTGAGCTATAGTGTTTGAAGTGTTCATTTCACTAACAGCATCTCGCATACCAGCTGTTCTAGAATCTCCCACAAAAATAGTTGGTTTAGATGTATCTATAGAACTGGAACTTGAACTATCACTTCCATAAACATTTCTTAAAATAGAGTTATAACTACCACTTGATTCTTTAATTTTTTCAATTGTACCTTTACTTAAATCAAGTTTACTACTTCTATCTAAAGTAGTTATAACATCTTTATGAGTATTGGAAATATATAGAAATCTTTCAATCTCACTATAATTATCTTCCAAATTAGATTTTATATCACTGGGTATTTCATCTATTGGAGTATAATCAACATCATATTCCATACTAACTGATTTGGTTGTACTATTATAATTACCCACCGCTAAGGTAGTAGTTTTAATAGCAATCATTAAGGCTCTAATTTGATTATCGGTAAATTCTTCATCTTCATCTTCTACTTCTTGCATATAATGATAAGTTGAACCCACTACAAAGTTTTTTAAACTAAGTATTGATGACTCATAAGTAACAGTCGTATTGTTATAGTTACATGCCCCATCAAAATAACCATCAGTAAAATCTTTATCAGTAGCGGCAAATATTAAAACCATTAAAAGAATTAAGACTATAATAGCCACTGCCCCAGCTATTAAAGGATTAGCCATAATTAAAGTTACTAAAGAACTTACTCCTTTAGCGGTAGCGCTTCCTATTTTCATCGCTGCATCAGCACTTTTTCTTCCAACTTTTTTGATGGTCTCAACTTTTTGGGAAGCATCTTCGGCCTTTTCAACTTTATCTTCTACTTCTTCTTTACTTTTATTTATTTCACCCATTTTATCGCTAGCATTTTGAACTTTATTTTGCGTTCTTTCCTTACTAGCATTTTTTAAAGATTCCGATTTATTTCTTCTATTAGCTATATTTCTTCTACTAGTAGTAACTACATCTTCGTTATTAGTATTCATCGGTGTATCTAAAAACTCATCATTATCACTTTGCATACTATCGAGTTCATTTTCAATTAAATCTAAATTATTATCATCTAATCCTAAATTATTAGCAATTATTTCTAATTGTTCTGACTTTGTTCCGTTACCCGTATCTATCCCTAAAGTTTTAGCTTTATTAATAATTCTATCTATGCGCATACGAGTACCACCTTCTTTTATTATTTTATCATAAGAAGGCAAGAAAAAAAAGCGTTAAACACGCTTTAATAAACCTTTTATTTGGCTTCCACAATTAGTTTAATCGCCGTTTTCGCTTCCCCATTAATCGTAATATCATTGAAGGCGGGGATGACGACTAGGTTATCACCAGTCGGAGCCACAAAACCTCGGCATATGGCAATAGCCTTAATTGCTTGATTTAAAGAACCGGCTCCAATGGTTTGTAATTCTACACTTCCTTTTTCTCTGTAGATATTTGCTATGGCTCCCGCTACTTTAGAGGGATTTGATTTACTAGATACTTTTAAAATTTCCATTATTATTTCCTTTCTTCATAATTAAAATATATGAAGAAATAAAGAAAAAATACCTCTTAACGGTATTCTTCCGAAATAACACTCTCATACATATTTTTAATAAATTCTTTAGTAAAATTATATGGATAACGGTAATGATTTTTTTCGTAATTTTCATTATATAAAGAATAAGGCACTAATTCAAAATTGCGCATATCTTTATCATAATAATTAATAATTGGTTCGGTTTTAATATCTGTAATATCAATTCCTTTATCTAATTTTTTGATATTTAATTTAGCCATTAATCCCACTTGATAAGCATTATCAAAGTCTTCACCTGCTCTACTTACATCATCATCGGCCGAAGTAAAATTACCTAAAGAATAAAATACTAAAGTTTTATGAGCATCTCCCACCCATTTAATTGGCTCAATGGAATGACTGTGACTTCCCACAATGATATCAACTCCTAAAGAGTTTAAAAAATTGGCTAGTTCTTGTTGTTCTGCATTTTCTTTATGAGTAAATTCTATTCCCCAATGCATTAAAACTACTAAAACATCTACCTTTTCTCTTAAACTTGTTACTTCACTTTTTATTTTATCTTGATATTCTTTGGTAAATTCCTTAGTTTCCGGATCTTTATATAAACTAACATATTTTAAATATTCTTCGGGTACTTTTTTGTTTGTGCCATATGAATAAGCAAGGAAACCCACTTTCATTCCTTTAACATCAATTATTTTATCTTCTCTTTCCTCTTTATTAGTCCCCACCGTTAAAATATCTGTATTTTTAAAATAATCTAAAGTGGAATTAATCCCTTCTATCCCTCTATCAAAGGTATGATTATTAATGGTCGATAGTACTTCTAAATCAAGGGATGATACTAAATCGCCAATATACTTGGGAGCACAAAAGTTAAACCATCCCCACTTACTTCTAAATTTTCATTCCCAATCACAACTTCCATATTACCTATAGAAATATCATCATCTAAAAAATAATTTTTAACTTTCCGAAAATAAGTATTAACACTATCGCCTGCATCGATACTTCTATAATAAGGACTTTCAAAAAGAAAATCCCCGACCATGGTAAGAGATACTAAATTATTTTCTTCTCTTTCTTTTTTGGCTTTGGATTCTATTTTTTCATTTTGAAAATACTTTACTCCCAAAAGAATAAAAGTAACAATTAAAAAAGTAATAAAAATTGTTATAATAAATTTTCTTATATGTTTCATAAAAACCTCAAAAAAAGTAAGATTACTTCTTACTCATTATATAACCCGCAAGTGGATCGGTTAATTCTAAAATACCATTTATAAGGAAGAAAAATCCTAAAATAATTATTTGAATATCACTAGTATAATATAGATTAACTGTCGTAATAATACCGGTTAGAATAAATAGAATTAAGTTAACAACATTTAGTTCCCATAATTTATTTTTCTTATCATGATAATAATCACTTTCTTTTAATTTAGTTAAACTCATTAAGATAACCCAAATAAATAAAGCTAGGGCTAAATTCCAAGGGGAATCATTAATATCTAAAAATAGAAGACTAGCTAAAACTACTACACAAGATAAAGCCGTACTAAAACCACTATACTCATGAGCATTTAAAATGGCAAAGTTTTTAACTAAGTGAATAATTCCGTAAGAAGCAATAATAGTTATAAAAACAATTCGAACATTGGTAATATTAAAAATTGGTAAAAGCGTAACTATAGCTCCTCCTACTACTAATATCCAACCTACAATAAATTCTACTAAAGTTCTTCTATCCATGTTCTTCACTTCCCTATCTTAATTATAGTTTATTTGTTCTATTTTTTCAAACCTTTTTAATATTCGATTAAATAAAATTGAAAGTGCCCGGTTTTTTAGGGATGAGCAATAAGTCATTAAAACAACTTAATAATCCTTCCCC
>CANRGQ010000026.1 GCA_947630195.1 uncultured Bacilli bacterium | reverse complement strand
TTATGAGTTTTAATGATTTAAAAGATTATGGTAGTGAACTTAAAGTAAAAGAAGCTGGTAAATTAAGACTTGAAGGTAAAGATTATTTAATGCAAGATGGCGATATTTGTTTCTTTAGATTTAATGTTTAATTAATAAAAGATAACATCAAAAATGCTATCTTTTTAATAATTTAAAGGTTTACAAAATTAGATAAAAAGTATATAATGTAAACAAGGAGGCAATTATGCTAGGAAGAAATATAAAAAAATATCGTTTATTATCGGGACTATCTATGCGAGAAATGGCAAATTTACTTGGAGTATCTCATCAAACTATCAAAAAATATGAAGATGGAACAATGGCTCCCAATTCCAAAAGATTAATTGCTATATCTAAGATATTAAATGTTAAAATATCTGATTTAGCTTATTCTTATAAAGTGCCTAATTTAAAATATGATAATTTTAGAAAAAGTGCCTCTTTAAGCAAGAAAAAAGAAGATGGTTTAATTATGGCTATAAGTGATGAAATAGGAAAATATATAGAAATATTAAACTATGGAGATGAGACTTATAGTTTTGATAAAAAGAAATGGACTTTTGATGTTAATGATTTAGAATCTTTAGAAGGAATTGCTTTAAAGGTTAGAAAATTACTCGGAGTTAAAGATAATTGTGCTATTGAAAATTTAACTAGTAAATTAGAAGATAATAATTTTTTAATCTTAGAAGTAAACTATGAAGATAAATTTGATGGTTTTTCGGAAATTGTTAACAACTTAGCATTTATCATCTTATCTTCTAAAGAAGGTTATCGTAGTAGATTTACTTTAGCGCATGAACTAGGACACTTAATATTAAACTTTAAAGAAGACTTATCTTTTAAAGAAAAAGAAATTTATTGCAATTATTTTGCCTCTGCTCTTTTAATGCCTGAAGAAGCAATGAGACATGAACTTGAAATAAGTAAAAGAAAAATGGCGAATAATGTTTCTCTAAATGAAATATTATTAATAGCAAGAGAATATCAAGTATCCTTAAGGGCGGTGATAATGCGATTATATACTCTTGATATAATTGATGAAAATAAGAAAAGAAGTTTATTTATGAGTTTATCAAAATTAGGATTAAAAAGAGAAGAAGTAAAAAATATAAATGAACATCCTTTAAGAAGAAATAAAATAATATTTAGATTAGAAGCTGAGAATATTATAAGTAGTAAAGAAGTGATTAAATATTTGGGGGTAACAACATATGAATACTTTAACATTAAATAAAAGTTTTAATATGAAACAAGAAAAAAAGTAATTAATAAATAATAATTTGGCAGATGCATCTGCCAAATTGCACAAGAGAGGTAAAATATGGTAGAAATTAAATTAAATGATTTCAAGATTGCTATAGATAAAATAGTAACTAAAATCAAAAAAACACAATTGGAAATATTCGAAGATGCTAATGCTAAAGTAATGGATTTATACTTTTATATTGGCAAAATTATATATGAGAATAGTGTTTATGGTAACAATTTTATAAATGAAATGTCGGTTAAATTGAAACTTGAATTTCCTAATGCAAAAGGATATTCTCCAAGAAATCTTCGTGATATGAAGAAATATTATTTATCTGTAAAAGACAATGAACAATTGAAGAAATATTCATATAAAATTCCTTGGTCACACAATACATTAATAATGCATCGAGTTAAGGGTTATAATCAAAAACTTTGGTATATAAAAGAAACTTATAATAATGGTTGGAGTTATAATTATTTAGAAATTCAAATAAGAAGAGATGTATATAAGAGACAAATCCTTGGCGACAAACCTAATAATTTTAAACTAACACTTCTACAACCCCAAAGTTCCTTAGCAAAAGAAATTATGAAAGACCCTTATATATTTGATGTAGGCGCTTTACGTGAGAATTTTGAGGAAAAAGATATTGAAAAAGCAATGATAGATAGAATTAAGATGACTTTGTTAGAATTAGGAAATGGATTCAGTTTTATTGCTAATCAATATAGAGTTACAGTTAATGATGAAGAAAATTTTATTGATTTATTGTTTTATCATACGAAGTTGCATTGTTATATCGCTATTGAACTTAAAAATAAAAAGTTTATACCAGAATATGCTGGAAAAATGAATTATTATTTATCTGCACTGGACGATATGTTAAAAACAGAACAAGATAATCCATCTATAGGTATTATACTTGTTAGAAATAAAAATAAATTAAATGTAGAATATGCACTAAGAGATATAAATAAACCCATTGGAGTTAGTTCATATGAATTATTAGACTATTTACCATCAGATATTTTAAAAGAATTACCAACTGAAGAAGAATTAAATTTACACATTGATTTGGAAAATAAATAATGTTTTTTTATTTAAAAATATAGACTGAAAAAATTGTTGATAATCCAAGAAAACATTTAGGAATTTTATTGATTAAATTTTGTTCAAGTGAAATAGAAAAAGAATTAGTAAAAGAGTGAGATAATTGTTTACTTTTAAGCCTATTTTTGGTATACTATATGGCGAGTAAATTGATTACTCCTTGCTTTTTTGAAACAAAAAAAGCCAAATGACCATAAGGAGGTGGAATGAATGACAAACTATGAAATTATGTTTATTGTTAAAAGTACTTTAGATGATGCAACACTTAATAATGTTGTTAAAGAAATTCAAAAGTTAATAACTAGCAATAAAGGTAAAGTTGTTGAATTCAAAGATATGGGTAGAAAGAAACTTGCTTATCCAATTAATAAAGAAGTAAGTGGTTTTTATTATCTAATTAATGCCGAAGCTACTCATGAAGTAATTCAAGAATTTGATCGTAAACTTCGTATTAACGAAAACGTTATAAGACATTTAATATTAAAAAAAGAAAGCGAGTAAAATCATGAATAAAGTATTATTAGTAGGAAGACTTACAAGGGATCCAGAACTTAGAACAACACCAAGCGGTATGGCCGTAACGAGATTTACAATTGCGGTTTCCCAAAATTTTGTTGGTAAAAATGGGGAAAGAGGAACCGATTTTATCAACTGTAGTGCTTGGGGAAGACAAGCTGACAATATTTCTAAATACTGTCATAAAGGAACACTCGTATCTGCTGAGGGAAGAATAAGAACTAGTAGTTATGATGCCCAAGATGGTACCAAGAGATATACAACAGAAGTTGTTTGTGATACTGTTAATTTCTTAAGTCCTAAAAATTCTAGTGAAGGTAGTACAAGTAGTAGTTATCAAAATAATTCTATGCCAACGAATGAAGAAGCTAATTTAGATATTCCGGATATGAATTTAGAGACAGCAGATTTAACAGAAGATCCTTTCAAAAGTTTTGGCGAAGAAATAACTTTAAGTAGTGATGATTTACCATTTTAATTAAAGGAGGAAGAATAATGGCTGAATTTTATCGTAAGAAAAAGAAAATATGCCAAATGTGTGCGGGTAAAAGCGTAGATTATAAAGATGTAATGATTATTAGTAAATACATAAATGAAAAAGGTAAAATTTTACCTAGAAGAGTTACTGGGGCATGTGCAAAACATCAAAGACATATTGCTGAACAAGTTAAATATGCTAGATTTATGGCTTTAATTCCATACGTTAAATAATTAGAAGTTCACATTTTTTGTGAATTTTTCTTTTTAATCCATTATATTAAACTAGATAATTAATGGAGGAAAATTTAATGGAACAAAAATTATTAGAAGAAATAGAAAAGGATAATAAAATAACGGAAAAGAAACTAGCGCAAATTTTTGAGGTATCCGAAAGAACGATTAGAAGGTATATTTATAAACTTAAAAATAAGAAAAAAATAGAACTTATTGGTTTAGGAAGAAAAAGAGAGTGGAAAGTATTATAAAATATTGTAAATATATGATATAATAATATAGACATTTATAGGAGGTAATATGAAAGTTATTTTGCTAGAAGATGTTAAGGGGAAAGGTAAAAAGAATGATATAATTAATGTATCCGATGGATATGGTAATAATTATCTCATTAAAAATAAACTAGGAGTATTATATACAGAAGGTAGTAAAAAAGTTTTAGATAAAGAAATGGAACTTAAAAAGAGTGAAGAAGATGCCTTAGTTTCTAAATATCAAGAAATTCAAAAAAAGTTAGAAAATAAAACTTTGAAATTTAAAGTTAAAGTAGGGACTAATGATCGAGTATTTGGGAATATTTCTACCAAGCAAATATGTGAGGAACTCAAGAAAAATGGTTTTGATATTCCGAAGAAATGCTTAAAAATAGAGGGGAATATTGACTCTTTAGGAGTTCATAATGTAATGGTAGAATTACATAAAAAGGTGAAATTTAATATAAAAGTAGAAGTTAGTAAGTAGGTGATTTTATGGCAAGAGTGATGCCTTCTTCCAAAGAAGCAGAGATGAGTGTTTTAGGTGTATGTTTTATTGATAATTCTTTAGTAGATACGGTATGTGAAGAAGTATCAGAAGATATGTTTTTTGATGAAAGGAACAAGTTTTTATTTAATGCCATAAAAGATTTACATGAGAGTGGTAACCCAATCGATGCCGGGATGATAAAAGAAGAGCTAGATAAGAAAAAAAGACTTAATACAATTGGTGGACTTCCTTATATAAGTGAAGTTATTGACTCTGTTATAACAACAGCAAATTTAAATTATTATTTAAATATATTAAAAGAACATGCCACAAGAAGAAACTTAATTAATACAGCCACCGAGATTATTAATGAAGCTTATGATGAAGAAAGTGTTACAAATGTTTTGGATAATGCGGAAAAGAATATTTTAAATGTGGTAAAGACAAGAGAAGTAAAAGACTTTGTGCCAATTGCGGAAATCTTAAGAAGAGCCCAAGCTAAGTTAGAGGAACTTGCTAAAACTAAAAAACTTATTACAGGACTAGAAACAGGTTTTTATGATTTTGATAAAATAACAACAGGATTTCAACCTGGTGAGTTAATCATTCTAGCGGCTCGTCCTGGTATGGGAAAAACGGCCCTTGCTTTAAATATGGCAACATATGCTGCGAGAACGACAAAAAAAGCTGTGGCTATATTTAACTTAGAAATGCCTGCGGAACAACTTGTTAATAGAATTATAAGTGCCCAAGGAGGCATCGATGGTTATAAATTGCAAACGGGTTCTATGCAAGAAAGAGATTGGAAAAGATATAATGAAGCCATGAATAATTTGGCTGAGACCAATTTATATATTGAAGATAATTTAGGGATTACCATTTCCGATATTAAGGCTAAATGCAGGAGGCTTGCCAATATGCCCGAAGGTTTAGGATTAGTAGTTATCGATTACTTACAATTAGTTACGACGGGTAATAAAAGAGTGGAATCAAGACAAGTAGAAGTATCGGAAATCAGTAGAAGTTTAAAGACAATGGCCTTAGAACTTGGAGTACCCGTTATTGCGTGTGCCCAACTATCCCGTAATGCCGAAAGAAGAGAAAGTAATATGCCTATGCTTGCCGATTTAAGAGAGTCTGGTTCCATTGAACAAGATGCCGACATGGTTTTATTTATTAATCGGAAAGATTACTATGAAGCTAAGAAAGACCAAGCCGAAAAGATAGTTCCTGCTGAATTAGTAATTGCTAAGCATAGAAAGGGTTCGTTAGGTACAATTGACTTATTATTTGAACTTAATATGAGTGCCTTTAGAAGTGTGGCGAAAAGTTTTGAGGAAGAGTAAGAATGAAATTTAGAGAGAAAATTATAACTGAATTAATATGTATTGTGATTATCTTTTTATTCTTTTTAGTTAACAGTGTTTATCAAAAAGATACCCCGGTAACTAAAATGTATAATGTTTATTTAGATGGTGAAGTAATAGGCAGTATTAAAGATAAAAATGCTTTATATGCTTTAATTGATGAAAGACAACAAACGATAAAAGATAAATATCATGTGGAAAGTGTTTATCCCCCAAATGGCCTAGAAATTGTGGAGGAGTTTTCGTATAATCCTAAAGTATCTGATTTAAACGATATTTATAATGATATTGAAAAGACTAATGATTTTACCATCTATGGTTACAAAGTTCATGTATCAGAATCTACGGACCATCAGGCTTTTGATATCAATATCTTGGATAAGAGTGTTTTAGAAGAAGCTATCAAGAAATTTATCTTAGCCTTTGTATCCGAAAGTGATTATAATAATTATATTAATGGAACGCAAGAAGAATTAGATGATATTGGCCATATCTATGAAGATATGGATATTTTAGAAGATATCACCATTAAAGAAAGTTATATAAGTATTAATGATAAAATTTATGAAAATAGTGATGAACTAGCGCAAGAGTTATTATTTGGTTTTAATTATCAAGAACATAGTTATACCATTAAAGAAGGAGACACAATTGAATCTATCTCCGAAGCTAATACGTTAAATACTCAAGAATTTTTAATAGCTAATCCGAAATATACCAGTAAGGATAGTCTTTTAACGGTGGGTGATAAAGTTAACATTACCTTAATTGCTCCGCAACTTTCATTTAGTTATGATATTAATGAAATTGAAGAAGTAGTTACGGAATTCAATACGAAAATTGAAAGAGATAATACCCAAAGTCCATCATACTTTAAAATTACCCAACAAGGGGTTAATGGTTTAAAAATTCAAGAAAAAAGATATACGGTTGTTAATGGAGAACCAAATACTTCTGTTGATGTTAAAGATAGAGAAATTATAAGAGAAGTAGTTGATCAAATTACCGTAAGAGGTAGAGTAGATTCTGTTTGGGGATTCCAAAGTATTCAAGATACTGGTTCTGGATGGCGTTGGCCAACTGGTAATCCGTTTGCGGTTACAAGTGAATTTGCTTGGCGTTGGGGAAAACAACACAATGGTATGGATATTTCTGGTACTGGTTGGGGTTCTAAGATTTATGCGGCGAATGATGGCGTTGTCGTTTATGCCTCAAGTACTTGTCCGGATAATGGAAGTTACCCAAATAACTGTGGTGGTGGTTATGGTAACTATGTAGTAATTGACCATGGTAATAATTACTATACTTTATATGGCCATATGCTTCAAAATTTAGCTGTTAAAAATGGTCAAAGAGTATCAAGAGGTCAAGTTGTTGGTTATATGGGTAACTCTGGTCAATCAAAAGGTACCCACTTACACTTTGGTTTCTCTATAGGTAATCCAACTAATGGTGGAGGTTCTTGGCAAAATCCAAGAAACTTGTTCAGATAATGAAAGCGTGTATTTTTGCTAGTGGTTCCAAAGGAAATGTCACTTATATCGAAACAAAGAACCACCACATCTTAATCGATATGGGTAAAAATAAAAAGTACATTGTGGAATCCTTAAAAAAAATTAATGTTGATCCTAAAAGTATTGATATAATCCTAATTAGTCATACCCATAGTGATCATATTTCGGCTTTAGAAACTTTTATTAGAAGTTACCCCGCTACTGTTTGTATGCCGGAAGAAATGTTTTTGAGTTTAAATAGTTTAAATGGTTATGACCACATTAAGATATATGATGATGAAATAGATTTTGATGATATTAAAATTTATGCCCTTAAGTCTAGTCACGATGCGGTGGCATCCCGAAACTTTATTATTGAGGAAGGGGATACTTCTATTGTTCAAATAACGGATACCGGTTATATTAAAAGTAAGTATTTTAAACTTCTTAAAAATAGAGATGTATATTTTATCGAAAGTAATCATGATGTGGAAATGCTTACCCATGGACCATACCCAATTTATTTACAAAAAAGAATATTAAGTGATGAAGGCCACCTTTCTAATCAAGCTTCTGGTTTTTACTTGTCGAAATTAATCGGCGATAAAACGAAAAAAGTTTATTTAATGCACTTAAGTGAAAATAATAATACCGAAGAAAAAGCTTTAGAAACTGTTACTAATACTTTAAAAGAATATAATGTTTCATTTGAAGACGTTAGATGTGCTAAACAAGATGAAATAAGCGAAGTGATTAGTGTATGATTAAAATTATTTGTGTGGGTAAAATTAAAGAGAAATATTTAGAAGAATTAATAAGTGATTATTTAAAAAGAATCTCTAAATATCATAAAATTGAAATTATTGAAGTAAAAGACAATGATAATTTTAGTGTGGAAACTAATAATTTATTAAAAGTAATAAAAAAGGATGACTATAATATTGCTTTATGTTTAGATGGGAATACTTTTGATAGTGTGTCTTTAGCTAAATATATTGATGGTTTATTTACGCATAATAGCACTATAACATTCATTATAGGTGGCTCGAATGGACTATCTGATGATATAATAAAGATGTGTAATGCTAGAGTTAGTTTTGGACCTCTTACTTTTCCACACGGATTATTTAGAGGTATCCTTTTAGAGCAAATATATAGAGCATTTAAAATCAATAATAACGAGTGTTACCATAAGTAGAAGGAGGATTATATGAGTATTTTTAAAAGAAAAGTTGTAACTCTAGAAAAGGAAGCTGAGTCCTCTAAAAAAGTGATTTCAATAGCGGATTACTACGGTAATATTGAGATAGATTTACTTGATGTTGATGATAAAGTAATTGAATATAATGATGTTAACCCTTCGGATTTTGCTTTAATGTTTACTAATTATATAGCTGGTTTACTTACCAAAACTCAATATAGTGAAGATAATGTGGGAATAATTGTTGAAAAGGGAAGATTTATAGAACAAAATGGTATTCGTAAATATCCAACATTTGTATCTCATCATTGTCTTTTAGCCCCCGTTCTTAAATTTGAGAGACCATTAAAAGAAATATTTAAAAATATTCAAAAAGACGAAATGGGAAGAGATATAGTTTATTTTAGTAAATATCCTATCGAAGCTATCGGCGATGAAGAAAAAAACGCGATTGTATCTGGTGAAGTAACTAATCTAAAAATTCATTTTGATACTAACAGTGTCTTTGGGCGTACTATTGATAGTTATCCAGTTGTGTCTTACAATAACGAAGAATATATTAAAGCTATATCTAGAGTAACTTCTAGTGAAGTTTTAAGAAATAAAAAACAAGTTTCTTTTAATGCTGATTATGTTATAAAATTAAAACCAATTAAATGGTTATGTGATTATGAAAATAATCGCCTTGTTTGTCTTGATGGTTTAATCGCAGGTATTCCTTATAATAGAATAAATGAAAATTTTAATTTTAAAGAAACAACTGTTTATGATTTTTTAAAAAATTATTTATTACCTGATATAATGCAATTTGTGGAAGTTCCTAAATTAGAAGAAGTTAAAAATGAAGAAGTTAAAAGTAATGATATAGAAATAAAAGATAATATTTTAAATATGTTAAGAGATTTATTAAATAAAACGATACATATCAAAGATGAAAGTGATAAGATTTTAATCGTGGAAGATATAAGAATGCTGGCTAATATCTATGGTACAGAACTAATAAAAATAAAAAATAAAGATGCAAGTATTTATGGAAGTACCGAAAGAGAATTAATAAGAAATGGTATATTACCTTATTATGTTTATATTGAAGGAGAAATAAATAGAGAGGTAAATGAAGATAACAAAGAGAAAGAAAATAAAGAAATAGAAATAGTTATTAATAAACTTAAAGAAAGAGCAAATTTAATTAATGATGATGTAGTAAAAAATGATGTTCTTTTACAAATAGAAGAATTAAATCAAGAATATTTAAATGAATTATTTAAAGGAAAAACATCTTATCAAAGAATAGATTTTAATAAACCATTAGTAGAAGTTAAAACAAGTAGTGGGGAAGTTAAATTAACATTTGTCCCACCTAGACCAGTTTTAATAAAAGAGTTAGTCGAAAAAGAAATTGCAATAAGTAAAAGAATAGATAGGGAAATAAATAATAATGCGTTACGTGATGATTTAGGTAAGTTTGATAATTTTGTTACAAATATAGTAAAGAGGTAAATTATAAAGATAAATAGAAAGCAGGTTTTATATGAGTATTTTTAAAAGAAAAGTTGAGTCCCCACCAAAAGAGATTTCAATAGCGGATTACTATGGTAATATTGATATTGATTTACTAGCTGTTAATGATAAAATAATTGAATGGAGTGATGTTAAACCTTCGGATTTTGCTTTAATGTTTACTAGTCATACAAAAGGATTATTTACTAAAACCCAATTTAGTGATTATTATGTGGGAAGAATTGCTAATGGAAGAAATAATCAAATTGAAATTGGTTCATCTTATACTCTATTAATAGCCCCCGTTCTTAAGTTTGAAAAACCTTTAAAAGAAATATTTAAAAATACGCAAAAAGATGACAAAGGAAGAGATATAGTTTACTTTAGTAAATACCCTATCGAAACTGTCGGTAATGAAGAAAAAGCAAATGTAGCAGTAGAGGGTAAAGAAACTGACAAAGAAATACATTATATATATAATCGTAGAGATGGCATGAGCGGTGATAAACTTTCTCGCTATTTTGTAGTATCTTATAATAATGAAGAATATATTAAGGCAACTTCAATAGTAACACCTGATTATTTTTTAAGAAATCAAGAACCTATTTTTTATAATAATAATTACTATATAAAATTAAAACCAGTTAAATGGTTATGTGATTATGAAAATAATCGTCTAGTTTGTTTAGATGGTTTAATCGCAGGTATTCGATATAATAATAAAAATGTCGAAATCCCCTTTAAAGAATCGACAGTTTATAATTTTTTAAAAAATAGTTTATTGCCAGATTTAATGCAGTTTGTCGAAGTTCCTAAATTAGAAGAAGTTAAAAATGAAGCAGAAATAAAAGACAATATTTTAAATATGTTAAGAGAATTATTAAAAGATACGGAAGCCATTAATGATGTAAATGATAAAATATTAATCGTGGAAGATATAAGAGTACTTGCTAATATTTATGGAACGGAATTAATCAAAATAAAAAACAAAGAAAAAAGTATTTATGGAAGTACTGAAAAAGAATTAATTAGAAATGGTATCCTACCTTATTATGTTTATTTAGAGAGTGAAATAAAAAGAGAAATAAAAGAAGATAACAGGGAACAAGAGAATAAAGAAATAGAAGAAGTTATAAATAAACTTAAAGAAAGAACAAATTTAATAAATGATGAAGAAGTAAAGAATAAGATTCTTTTACAAATAGATGAGTTAAATAAAGATTATTTAAATGAATTATTTAAAGGAAAAACATCTTATCAAAGAATCGATTTTACAAAACCTTTAGAGGAAGTTAAAACAAGTACGGGTGAAGTTAAACTAACATTTATTCCACCTAGACCTGTATTAATAAAAGAACTAGTAGAAAAAGAAATTGAAATAAGTAGAAGAATAGATAGAGAAATAAATAATAATGCAATACGGGATGATTTAGGTAAATTTGATGATTATGCTATAAATATGGTTAAGAGGTAATTATAAAGATAAATAGAAAGGAGGGTTTTTATGAGTATTTTTAAAAAAGAAAAAGCAACATTACCTTCTGTTAAGGAATATTATGGAGATATTGAAATTGATTTACTAGATGCTAATGATAAAATATTAGAATATAATGATGTTTCATTTTCGGATTTTGGTTACATGCTTACCCGTCATAATTTTGGTTTACTTACTAAAACGCAATATAGTAAATCTTTTGTGGGAATAATTAAATATGGAGGAGTTGATCAACTTGAAATTAACTTATCTAATAGTCTTTTTATAGCCCCTGTTCTTAAGTTTGATAAGCCTTTAAAAGAAATATTTAAAAATATTCAAAAAGATAGAGAAGGAAGAGATATAGTTTATTTTAGTAAATACCCAATCGAAGCCATCCGAGGTAGAGAAAAAGCAAATGTTGCCGTAGATGGTAAAGAAACTGATAAAGAAATTCATTATGCTTTAGGAAGTAGAGATGATTTTAGCGATTATAAACTTTCTAGTTATTTTGTAGTATCTTATAATAATGAAGAATATATTAAGGCAACTTCCCAAGTAACAGCTAATCGTACGTTAAGAAGTACCGAATATATTAATTATCATGAAGAACATTATGTAAAACTTAAACCAATTAAATGGTTATGTGATTATGAAAATAATCGACTTGTTTGTCTTGATGGTTTAATTGCGGGTATTCCTTATAATAGAATAATGGAAGAAGTTCCTTTTAAAAAAACGACTGTATACGATTTTTTAAAAAGTTATTTATTACCAGATTTAATGCAATTTGTGGAGGTTCCTAAATTAGAAGATATTAAAGAAGAAGATAAAAATAAACCTAAAGATAATATATTAAATATGTTAAGAGAATTATTAAATAAAACGAAGCTTATCAAAGATATAAATGATAAGATTTTAATCGTGGAAGATATTAAAGTTTTAGCTAATCTTTATGGAACAGAGCTTTTAAAGATAAAAAGTAAAGATGTAAGTATTTATGGTAGTACTGAAAGAGAATTAATAAGAAATGGTATATTACCTTATTATGTTTATATTGAAGGGGAAATAAATAGATTAGTAAATGAAGATAATAGAGAGAAAGAAAATAAAGAAATAGAAGAAGTTATTAATAAACTTAAAGAAAGAGCAAATCTTATTAATGATGAAGAAATAAAAAATAAGATTCTTTTACAAATAGATAAGTTAAATCAAGATTATTTAAATGAGTTATTTAAAGGAAAAGTTCCTTATCAAAGAATAGATTTTAATAAACCTTTAGAAGAAGTTAAAACAAGTAATGGGGAAGTTAAATTAACTTTTATACCACCTAGACCAGTTTTAATTAAAGAACTTGTGGAAAAAGAAATTGAAATAAGTAGAAGAATAGATAGAGAAATAAATAATAATGATTTTAGAAGTGAACTTTTGGATTTTAAAGAATTTGCTAATGATGTAGTAAAGAGATAAATTCTAAAAATAGGGAGATGGTGAAAATATGCCAGAGGATATAAAGTTTACATTACTTACTAAAGAAGAATTTTGTGATAAGGATAGTAGAAATCCATTTAAACAAGATTATCAATTAGAAGTTTTAAAAAAACATAGTAGTATCTATTGCACTGATTTAGTAAATTTAATGGGTGGAAGCAATTCGTTTTGGACTAAAACTAGTTATTTAGATTGCTTTGTAATAGTTATAGAACAACATAATAATTATACATTTAAAAATAGTAATAATAAAAATTTTTCTATTAAACCAGTTATAAAATTACCAGCAAGGGTAGATAAAGTTTTTCCCAATATTAAAGTTAAGTATAGTTTTTATGATTATCATTTTGTTGAATTAGGAGAATACCCTCAAGATTTATATTATGAGTTTTTAGATAAAAGTCTTGAGGAATTACAAAAAACAAATTCTATTACAAAGACAGGGAAAACCTATCATATAAATAATCAAGATTATAAAGAATACAAATTTCAAGATGGAACAAAAGCTATTTATTATAAGATTGATTTAGAAGATAAGCAATATTCGTTTTTTAATGAAAGACATATGTTTAAAAATGGTAGTTATGTATGGGTTAAGGTTATTCCGGTTAAATGGTTAGTAGATGATAAAACTGATACATTAATATCCGGGTATGGTTTACTTTCAGGAGTTAGATTTAATAAAGATGGATATGATGGTAATTTTGAAAATACCGAAATGTATGATTTTTTAAATAATGTTATGTTTAAAGATATGTTTCAAGATTATTTACCTAAAAAGGAAGAAATTAAAGAAGAAAATAAAAAAGATAATATTTTACAAATGATTAAAGGGTTACTTAATAAAACTAAAGAAATAAAGGATGAAGAAGATAAAATAAATATTGTTAATGATTTAATGAGTTTAGCAAGAATATATACTGATGAACTTATTAAAATTAGAAATAAAGAAAAAAGTAAATATGCAAGTGAAAGAAGTTTAATAAGTGAAGGAATACTACCTTATTATGTTTATATTGAAAGAGAAATAGATAGAGAAATAAGTATTGATAATAATGAAAGTAAAAGATTAGAAATAAAAGAAATAGAGGATACCATAAATAATTTAATAAATAAAGCTAATTTAATAAATAATGAAGTTAAAAAATTAGAAATACTACAAGAAATAGAAGAATTAAGATTAAGTTATTTAAATAATTTAGATAGTAAAAAGAAAAGTTATGAAAGAATTGATTTTACTAAAACATTAGAACATGTTAAAACAAGTACAGGAGAAGTTAAACTAACTTTTATACCACCAAAACCAGTTTTAATAAGAGAACTTGTCGAAAGAGAACTTGAAATAAGTAAAAAAATAAATCAAGCATTAAATAATAATTATATAATAGAGGAACTTGGGAATTTAGAGAATAGTGCTAGAGATATAGTTAAGAGGTAAGTATGATAGGAAATGATTGGGATGAAGTATTAAAAGTAATAGAAAGTAGTGAAGGATTTAAAAAGTTTTTATATATGATTAATGAAAAATATAAAACTAGTATTGTTTATCCTCCTAAAGATTATGTTTTTAATGCTTTAAAATTAACAAGTTATAAAGATACCAAAGTAGTTATTGTTGGGCAAGATCCTTATCATGGGGAAGGAGAAGCTCATGGACTTTCTTTTAGTGTTCAAAAAGGGATAAAAATACCACCATCACTGCAAAATATCTATAAAGAATTATATGATGATTTAGGAATTGCCCCTTCAGAGTATGGTGATTTAACTAAATGGGCAAAAGAAGGAGTATTACTTTTAAATGCTGTCTTAACGGTAGAAAAAGATAAACCAGCATCTCATAGGAATTTAGGATGGGAGTTATTAACTGATTATATTATTAAAGCCTTAAATGAAAAAGAAGAACCTGTTGTGTTTATTCTATGGGGAAATTTTGCGAAAGAAAAACAAAAATATATAACTAATCCAAGGCACTTAGTTATTACCAGTCCGCATCCATCACCCTTTTCGGCTCGTTATGGATTCTTTGGTTCCAAACCATTTTCTAAAACTAATGACTTTTTAGTTAAGAATAATTTAAAACCGATAGATTGGAAACTTTAAAATGTTTCTTCACTATCGGTTTTGTTTGTATTATAGAAGCTTCTTATACGGCATTTAGAAAGTTTAGCTACTATATTATAAGGAATAGTTTTAATAAGTTGATTACTTTTTAAAGCATTTTGATTGAATGTTATTTTGGCTGCGACCAAAGATTCTTCATTTTCTCTTAAATTGTTCATCTTTTTAACAAACTCTTTATCTTTAGTTAAGTCTTCATAGTCATCAGTTAGTTCATTTATTAGTTTAACGGCTTCATCTAGTTTTAAATCTTTTTCATTGTTCGTTATGATTAAATCTCTAATTCCGACATAGTCTTTTAAATAATCTTTTTTACCCGTTACTTTTTTTACTTCCGTATTAATACTTATTATTAAATCTAATTTTTTATTTAAACTTTCTTCAATTATATTTTCAGAAGCAGTCATTCTTTCTTTATAGTATTTTAGTTTATTTGAAGAACTAAAATAGATTAATACGAGAATAGCCATGAATGCAAATATAATGGCCATGATTAAATAAATATTCATTATAAATCCCTTTTCTTTCTAAATTTTTTAGTTATGTCTTGACCTAATATTTCGTTAATTTCTTTTTTGTTAATGGTGTAATAAATAACTAGTAAAATAATTCCAATTAAACCTAGAAGTGGTATAAGGATGATTCTACTATTAACACTACCTATTATACCACGATATATTAAAGATAAAAATATCATTAAAGCATAAACTAAAAATAATTTAGGAAGTTTTTTTAAGGTATTAGTATAATCTAAGTTCATATCCTTTTTTAAATAAGTAAGTGGAATGATTAAAGAAATAAGGTAACCAATTAAAGTAGCCAGGATTGCTCCATAATAAGGGTAGATACCTAATTTATTAAATAGTAAAATCATAGGTACATCTAAGACTAAGTTAATAAGAAGGCCACTTATAACAGATGTGTAAATAAGTTTAGATTTATTAAGGCCTTGAAGACCATTACATATCATGATATATAAAGCATCAATAGCGGCAACAATAATTGAGAATTGTAAAATAATTGGTCCATAAACACTTTCACCATAGAATACTTGCCAAATACTACTTGCAAATATACTCATAAATATAGCTAAAGGTAAGGCAACATAGAAGAATATTTGTAAGACTTTATTAAATTTTTCATTAATATCTTTAATATCCCCTTTAGCATTACTTTTAGATAAAGTTGGAACTAAACTAATAGCCATACCAGTGGCAATACTTGTAATAATGGTATTTAGTTTACTTCCCCAAGTAGTAAAAATACTACTGATAGTTTCGACATCTACATCACTCATGCCAATAGCATTTAAACCTCGGTTAAGTAAAATCATATCCGTAGTGGAATACACACTATTGGCAATATTAATAACTATAAAAGGTATAGCATAAGCAATAACTTTGGTAATAATTTCTTTACGTTTTTCTTTTGGTAAATCGCTAGTATCGACTTTTCTTTTTCTCATCTTCCATAATTTATCAAATAAATACATGTAAGCAACAATAGCTCCGATTGAGGCTCCAAAGACAGCCACACCAACCGCATTTTTTAAACTTAAATGGAAAACCTTTAAAACTAAGAAACTTCCCCCAATGATAACAATAATTCTCACTAATTGTTCAATAATTTGACTAAATGAAGAAGCACTTATATAACCATGCCCTTGTAAGTATCCTCTATTTATAGCTAAAAGTGGGACTACTAAAATAGCAAAAGATACGCACCTTATAACATAAGCAATATCACTAACACTATTACCTTCCGTGACATTACCAATGATAAACTCGGCAATGGGTTTGGCAAAAATAAAACAAATTAAAAAACATGTTGCCGAAAATATAAAAACAATTTTTTTGGTAACTTCAAACATGTATTCTTTTTCTTTATTTTGTTTTAAAGCATTGTATTCACTCGCAAGCTTACTAATAGCAAGTGGAATACCGGCACTAGATATTATTAAAAATAAATTATAAATATTGTAAGCATAACCATAAAGGGCTCCGCCCATGTTACCAACAATACTATAAAAAGGAATAACATAAATTATCCCTAAAAATTTAGAAATGAAAATTGCTAAAGTGGCAATAATTGCCCCTTCCATAAATCCACTTTTTTTCATGAACTCACTTCCATATCCTTATTATATTTTATTATGAGTTCTAAAGACAAGAAATAAACTTAATTTTAGTAAAAATAATGTAAAAAAATCTATTTATTTTGCTAATTTTACCAAAATAATCAATTTGGTAATAAAATTTAATAATTTCGATAAAATACGACAAAATTCGACAAAAGCTCCGGGAATTTATCAGTTTTGAAAGAGAAAAAATGAGGAAGCCATTATAAAATGGTTATTTTTTTGTCAAATTTTTGATTTTAATATTGAGTACGTAAAGGGTACGTGGTATAATTTTCTTATAAGGTAGTGATGTTTTTAT
>CANRGQ010000025.1 GCA_947630195.1 uncultured Bacilli bacterium | reverse complement strand
AATAAATTGCCTCTAAACCCTCCAAGGGTTTACGTGCTAAAGCACGTGGCCTGAACCTTTTTTTCGATACGGTCAATAAAAATAAAACAGATAAATTATTTTTAAGTTTTTTAAAAATTTTATAGTCTTTTTAAAATTAATAAGGTATAATAAAAACTATGAAGTTAATTGGTAAAATAAAAAGTACAATTTTTTATAATGAAACAAATGGGTATTTAGTTGCTCTTTTTAAAGTTAGTAAAAATTCTTTGGTAGATAAAGAAATCTTAAAGAAAAGTATTACGATAACAGGCAATTTTTTAGATTTAAAATTAGAAACTAATGTGGAAATTGAAGGGGAATTTATTAATCATGAAAAGTTTGGTAAACAATTTAATGTTAAAAGTTATGAATATATTTTACCAAAAGAAAATGATGATATAGTTGAGTTTTTAAGTAGTAGTTTTGTTAAAGGCTGTGGTAAAAAAACGGCTTTAAAAATAGTCGAAGTTTATGGTAGTGATAGTTTAAATATTATTAAAGAAAATAAATTTGTTTTAGATAATATCGAAGGTATGACGGATGTTAAGAGAGATAAAATTTATGAGTCACTTGTTAATTATTCTAAAACATCTGATATTATTTTGAAATTAAAAAACTTAGGTTTTTCGATTGAAGAAGCTGGTAGAATTTATAGTAAATATAAAGAGAATATTAAAGATATAGTCGATAATAATATTTATTTATTAAATGAAATAATTGATTTTAAAAGATTAGATAATATATTTTTAAATAATTATAGTGATAAGTATGATAAAAGAAGAGTTAAGGCTTGTACTCTTGAAGTAATGAAAATGATTTCTTTAAATAGAGGAGATATCTATTATGAAAAAGAAGTTGTTTTTGAATATTTAATGCGCATTTTTAGTATTAATATTGATTATGAACTTTTTAATAGTTATTTGAATGAATTAGAATCTGAAATGTTTATAGTTATCGATAATAATAAAGTTTATTTAGAGGAGTATTATGCATCCGAAAAAGATATTAGTGAGTTATTATATAAAATAAGTGATAAAAAAATTAAAAAGATAGATTATAGTGAAAAGATTAAGAAGTTAGAAGAAAAGTTAAAGATAACTTATAATGATGATCAAAAGAAAGCGATTAGTGAAGCCTTAAATAACAATATAACCATTATAAGTGGGGGACCTGGAACTGGTAAAACTACGATTATTAATGCGATAGTTAAATTATATATTGAAACAAATAGATTAAGTAATTTAGAAGTAATTGAACAAATAGCCCTTTTGGCTCCGACGGGTAGGGCTAGTAAAAAAATGAGTACCTCGACAGGACTTCCGGCCTCGACTATTCATAGGTATTTAAAGTGGAATAAAGATTTAAATGCCTTTGGCATAAATGAGAACAATAAAAATTTTCAAAAATTAATTATTGTGGATGAAGTAAGTATGATTGATTCCATGCTTTTAGCATCCTTACTTAAAGGTTTACATAGTTATGTGAAACTTATTTTAGTCGGAGATGCTTTTCAATTACCTTCAGTATCAGCAGGTCTTGTATTACAAGATTTAATCGATAGTGATTTATTTAACTATGTTCCTTTAGAATATATTTATCGGCAAAGTGATAATTCTTACATTCCGTATTTAGCCAGAGAAATCAAAAATAAAGATTTAAGTGAAAGTTTTACTCTAAAAAAAGATGATTATAATTTTTTAGTCACCGATACGCATAGTATTTCGAAAACAATTAAAAAGATTGTCGAAGAAGGAATTAAAAAAGGTTATGATGAAAATAAATTACAAATATTGTGTCCGATGTACAAGGGGGAAAATGGGATTGATAATCTAAATCAAATTTTAGCGAAAGTCTTTAATCCTGACCGAGGACAAAGAACCATTACATATGGGGATGTCGTATATAGGGAGGGTGATAAAGTATTGCAACTGGCGAATAATGCGGATAATTTTGTTTTTAATGGGGACATTGGTTTTATTAAAAGTATTGCCACGATTGCAAGTCCTTATAAAAAAGAAGTTGTAACAATTGATTTTGATGGTAATTTAGTCATGTATAATAAAAAAGATTTAAAAAATATTAAACATGCATATGCGATATCAATCCATAAAAGTCAAGGTAGTGAATTTGATCATGTTATTATGCCCATTTGTTATCAATTTGCTCCGATGCTTTACAATAAAATATTATATACGGGCGTAAGTAGAGCTAAAAAAAGTTTAATTATTATTGGCGATGCGGCGGCCTTCTATAAAGGGGTATTTAATGATTATAGTACATACAGAAAAACCACTTTAAAAGAAAGATTATTAGAGACTTTTATACATAATTAAAAATATTTATTCCATACTAACTATAGAGGTGGATAATGAAAAAAATGAGTTTAATAGTTCCAATTGCTCTTGGTGGTGTTATGGGAATGGGAGCTTATATTTTAATGAATCAAAATACCAAAGTTAAAGCTGATAAATTAATTAATAATTTATTAGATAAAGCTAATGATATGACAAAGTGAGCACAAAAAGTGCTTATTTTTGTCTAATAAAAGTAATTTTAATAGTTTATTAAATATTATTATAGTATAATTGTAATAGAGGTGATGATTTGTGAAAGGCAAATTAGAAAAAGATATTAATACTAATGATGTTAATGAAGTTTTATCTTTAACCAAAAAAATCTTAAAAATTCTTTATTTTGTTTTTATTGCTTGTTTAATTTTAGCGATTATTATTGCGATTAAACAACTTAAAATAATGCCTATTTTTACAGATTTATTAAAAGTTATTAGTCCTTTCTTTATTGGTTTTGTCATTGCTTGGCTTTTAAGACCAATAACTATTAAGGTAAGTCAAAAGATTAAAAATAATACTTTGAGTGCGATAATGGTATTTTCTATCTTTGTTTTAATCTTATTTGGCATAATGTATATTTTTATCCCAACGGTTTATAACGAAGTAAATGAGCTTGTTGGTTTAATACCAGGATTTGTCGAAAGTATTACGCAAAATATTAATAATCTCTTTAAAAGTTTAGCCGAGAATGGTTTAAATTTAGGAGATTTCCAAGCTAAATTATTAAGTGAAATTACCACTTTTGGTACGGATTTTGCGAAAACTTTACCAAATACCATTATTAATTTTATTGTCGGGCTTTTTAGTGGAGTTGGAACATTTTTAATGAGTTTAATTATCGGTATTTATCTTTTAATTGATTATGATAATATCGGGGAACATATTAAAAAGTTAATTCCGAATAAATTTAAAAAAGATGTCATTAATCTTTCAAATAGGATGGGTACGGAGGTTAGAAAATGTGTTAATGGAACTTTCTTAGTAGCCTTAGTCGTTCTTATATGTGATTCCATTGGTTTTGCTTTAGTTGGTTTAAATGCACCGGTTCTATTTGGTTTATTCTGCGGCCTTACCGATTTAATACCATTTATTGGACCATATATTGGGGGAGCTGCCGCGGTTATTGTGGGACTTACCCAATCTCCATTAATAGGTATTGGCACTCTTATCATTTGTGTTATTGTTCAAATATTTGAAAATTATATTTTACAACCAATTATTATGAGTAAAGCGAGTCAAACGCATCCCGTAGCTATTATCATTGCACTTTTAGTCTTTGGGCATTTCTTTGGTATCATCGGTATGATTTTAGCGGCCCCAATCTTGACAATAGCAAGAGTATTATATACATTTACAAAAGAAAAACTAGAAAATAAGTAAAAAGTATGATATATTAATTTTGTAATCAATGCGAAAAGATGTTATTTAAAGTATTTTTAAAGAGAGTTAGTGGTTGGTGAAAACTAATAAATGGTTTAAATAATTGCTCCTTTTTAAGATTAATCGGTAAAATAAATCGTTAACAATTAAATAAGTAAAACAAAGGATGGTACCGTCTATATGACTCCTTTAAGTACCATTCTTTTTATTTTAATAAGAAAGGAAGAGGAAAATGCGAATATTTTTAATTGCTGGTAAAGCAGGAAGTGGTAAAGGAGAGGTAGCTAAATTAATTAAAGAATACTATATTTATAAGTTACAAAGTTGTGTTATTACGGAATATAGTAAGAATTTAAAAATGCTTGCTCAAGAATTATCTGATTGGGATGGGAACCCCAATACGAAGCCAAGAAAGTATTTACAAGAACTTGGAGATAAAATAAGAGAAATTGATTCTAAATACTTTATTCGTCACGTTCTTGATGATTTAAAAATCTATGAAACAATGACGGATAATGTTGTTATATGTGGGGCGAGATTTCCGGAAGAAATTGAAGATGTAAAACTAAACTATGATAACGTTTATGTTATTTGTGTCGAAAATCAATTTAGTAAGAGTAATTTAACGCTTGAAGAACAAGCCCATATATCAGAAACAGCCCTAGATTCTTATGCCGAATTTGATTATATTGTGGCAAATGATGATATAAGCATTTTAAAAGATAAAATATTTAAATATTTGGAAGGATTAGAATAATGAAAAAATTAACAGCCGAAAATTTAAGGGAAATGTATTTAAAATTTTTTGAAAGTAAAGGACATAAAATAATTGAATCAGCTTCCATTATTCCGGAAAATGATCCAACTGTTTTATTTACAACTGCCGGGATGCATCCTTTAGTTCCTTATTTACTCGGAACTAATCATCCTAGTGGTAAAAGACTAACCGATGTTCAAAAATGTATTAGAACGAGTGATATTGATGAAGTTGGAGATGCTTCTCACTTAACATTTTTTGAGATGCTTGGTAATTGGAGTTTAGGTGATTATTTTAAAGAAGATGCCATTAAGTTCAGTTTTGAATTCTTAACTAGTGAAGATTATTTAGGTATTCCGAAAGATAAATTATATTTTTCAGTTTTTGGAGGAGACGATGATGCTCCAAGAGATAATGAATCATATAATATCTGGCGAAGTTTAGGAGTAGAGGAAAGTCATTTATTCTTCTTACCTAAAGAAAATAACTTTTGGATTTTAGGTAGTGGGATTGGTCCATGTGGACCGGATACGGAAATGTTCTATGACACAGGAAAACCGGCTTGTGGACCAGATTGTAGTCCGGCTTGTGATTGTGGTAAATACTTAGAAATTTGGAACGATGTTTTCATGGAATACTATAAAAGTGAAGATGGCAATTTAACGAAACTAAAACAACAAAATGTGGATACGGGTATGGGCTTAGAAAGAACTATTACGGTTTTAAATAATTTAGAAAGTGTTTATGATTCTGATATCTTTAAAAGAATTAAAGAGAAATTAGAAGAATTATCGGGTCTTAAGTATGAAGATAATAAAAAATCATTTAGAATTATTATGGACCATGTTCGGACTAGTACCTTCATTCTAGGAGATGACCATGGTATTACGCCAAGTAACATTGGAGCTGGTTATGTCTTAAGAAGACTTTTAAGAAGAGCAATTAGACATTTAAGAAAATTAAATATTAATGAAAATGTTTTAAAGGAACTAGCTAATCTTTATATTGAAGACTACCAAGAAATATACCCAGAATTATCTAGAAATAAAGAAGCAATATTTAGAGAATTAGATAAAGAATATGATAAATTTAGTAAAACCATTAAAGATGGGGAAAGATTATTCTATAAGACTATTAAACATTTAGAAGGGGATACTCTAAAAGGAGAAGATGCTTTCAAATTGTTTGATACTTTTGGTTTTCCTATTGAAATGACCGAAGAACTTGCAGCTGAAAATAACTTAAAAGTGGATATTGAAGGATTCAAAAAATGTTTTAAAGAACATCAAGATAAATCAAGAACTATTGATGCTGGGTCATTCAAAGGAGGACTTGCCGACACCTCAGAAGAGTCAACGAAATATCATACTTTAGCCCACCTTCTTCTTGCTACTTTACAAGAAATTTATGGGAAAGATGTTATTCAAAAAGGATGTAATATAACTAGTGAAAGAATTCGTTTTGACTTTAACTGTGACCATAAACTTACGGATGAAGAAAAGGCCAGAATTGAAAATAGAGTTAATGAAATGATTAAAACTAATACGCCAGTTACTTGGAAAGAAATGTCTTATGAAGATGCGAAAAAAGAAGGTGCTCATGGAACATTTGAAAATAAATATGGCAGTTTAGTAAAAGTTTATACCATTGGTAATTTATCTAAAGAAATTTGTGGGGGACCTCATGTCGAAAATACGGGAGTTCTTGGGCACTTTAGAATTACCAAAGAAGAATCATCTAGTGCTGGTGTAAGAAGAATTAAAGGAGTTTTAGAAGATTAAAACTTCTTTTTTTAATGTAGTTCCTAAACTTGTCAAAAGTTTTAGGATAAGTTATAATTAATAATAGGGAAGTGGCATAGATGAAAAGAAACGGTTTTGTTTTTATTGAAACAATTATTGCTATTGTCGTTTTAACAGGTTCTTTGCTTTTAATCTATTCTTCTTTTACGCATTTATATGAAAGTGAAAAGGTGCGAGTTTATTATGATGATGCTGCTTTTATTTATCGAACCCATTATTTAAGAGATAAAATAACTTCTTTAAATATTATGCCTATTATAAGAGATTTAGAAAATAATGAAGATGTTTATTTTCATGTAATTGGTATGGATACGAAAGATTTATTTTTAGGTTATGAAAGCGAAGGGGCTTTTGTGAGTCAAATGCTTCAAGATTTTGCTGTTAAACAAATGATTATATTAAAAAATAATAAAATAGATAATTTAAAAAAATGTAGTGCTAGTTGTAGTTTAGATAAAGAGTGCTTAGAATTTGAAGATTGTAATTATTTATATTTAACTTTAGATGAAGATTTTATTAATTATTTAAAGACTATTTATGTAGAAGATTCATCAGCCTATATTTTTGCGGTTTCTTATCATCCTTGTGAAAATAGTCATTGTCAAAATTTTTATAGTTGGGTAAGTGTGTAATTATGAAGAAAAATGGTTTTATTTCCACATCTCTAATTTATACTTTCTTTATTATCTTTTTAACCCTTTTAGTTTTTGTTATCTCATCTTATTCGAAAACTAGGTTTTTACTAAATGAGTATAAAGATAAAATTAAAGAGGAATTTTCGGATATTAATACCTTAGATGTTAATTTATATTTCAAGGTTTGGAATGAAGAGACTAAAGAATATGAAATCGAATATAATATGCCTAAAGAAGGCTTCATTTTTGATAGTAATTTAAGTTATTGTGAAAAAGGGTCTACATTAAGTATGGAAGATGGGCGCGTTATTGTTGATACCATAAAAAAAGACCGTTGTTATGCCTATTTTAATCTAGATTACTAGGAGGTTTTTATGTTAAATAATAAAGGAATGTCTTTAATGGAAATACTGGTAAGCATTATTTTAATAAGTGTCGTATTAGTGTTCTTATTTGAACTTTTAATTGATTTAAAAAATGAATCCAAGAATAATGATTATGCTTCGAATAATCAAATCAATAGAATGGAAATAATTTATAATATAGAAAATGAATTAAATAAATATCGTTTAGTCGGCCTAAAAGATGAATCAACTTCCGATAATTTAGTCTTAGACTTCTATTATGATGTAGATGGAACTGAAAAAAAGACTACTTTAGAAACTTTAAAAGAAGATAATACTTATTTAATACGTTATAAGGGAATTGATGATAAATTTACTTATAAAATGCAAGGGGCAGAGGTTAATCCTTGTGCTTATTTCACCTCTTATATAGATGAAGATACATCTAATTATTACTTTAAATTAAATATCTTTGTTTATAGTGATCCATATCATGAAAGAAATAATTTAGGATTTAATAATGCTTTAGATGATATTGAAATAAGTTATATGGGTAATTCAGATAATTTACGAAAAGATGAAGAATATTTAACTGCCCATAATTATACTAATGAGAAAGTAGGAGCCTGCTCCAATTAAAATTTGATAAAGTCTTCCTTTAAAAAAATTTTGGTATTTAATTTGGGTATCATTTAATATTTCTAAGATTTGAGTATGAATGGACATACCCGCAAAAGAGATAATCAAAATAGCAAGTATCTCTTTTTTTAAACTAATAATATTTAGTAGAGGTAGGCTATTTAAAGAAGTACTAATTTCTAAAATACCTTTTAAAATTATTTCGCCCATTAAAGATAAATTTAATAAGTTTCCTGAGATTGTACTGATAATTAAATAAAAGATAATGGAACCTAAAATCATTAAAAGAGTATCCATACTTTTTTTAATCGCATTAGGAATAATAGTTAAAAGGTTATAGTTGTTATTTTCTTTTTTATTTAATATTATTTTATTATTTTTCTTTTTTCCTCTTACAAGTAACCCAATTAAGACATTACTTAAATAAAGGGTAATAATTATTTTTAAAGTAATAAAGTTATTAAAACTTAATCTTAAAATAGTATATAAAAATAAAGGATTAGGAAAGTAAGTATAATAAATAAGTTTATTAGCGTCCTCTAGGGTAATTTGCATGTTACTTAGCATTTCTTTTAAGATATAAGCATTGGAGGGTGTTCCACTAAATAAAGATAAAATAAAGGCTAAAGATGAGGAACCAGAGGTATGAAACAGTTTATTAAAAGGAGGACCAATTAATTTATTAAGTAAAGATAAAGCATTAGTCTTAATAATTATTTCATTTAAAATAAACATAATAAAAAGAGAAGGAAATACTTTAGTAAGCCAAAGACTTGTTGCTTTAACTACCACGCTACCTAATAAATAATTATATTTAAAGGCTAAAATTAAAAAGAAAATAAATAAAAATATTAATAAAAGTTTTTTTAAATTATTCATAAAAATACTCCAAAGTGCTATAATAGATTAGGTGATATAAATGATTAATAAATTATATGAGAATATTAAGAGTTTTTTTAAAGAAAACTATAAATTTTTATTATTTTTAATTTGTTTAATTTTATTTTTAACTTATGAATTTCCTTATATAATATATAGAACTGGAGGCACTATTCCTTTAAGTGAAAGAGTCGAAGTTGAAAAGAAATATGAAGAAGAAGGAACACTTTCCATGAGTTATGTAACGGCTAGTAAAGGAACTATTCCTTTTATCTTACTTTCTTTTGTCATGCCTGATTGGGATTTAGTGCCTTTGAGTGATGTAACTTCAAGTGGTTCATATGATAATGTCATTGAAGTAGGACGAGAATACATGGATGAAGGTATTGATAATGCGATTATCTCGGCTTTTAAATTATCAAGTTATAAAATAGATATTTCGAAAACGATTAATAAAGTTATTTATTTAAGTGAAGAAGCAAAGACTAACATTAAAATTGGTGATGAAATTATTAGTGTTAATGATAAAAACATTGGAAGTATTACTGAATTACAAGAATATATCAATACTTTAAAAGAAAATGATAAAGTAAGTATTAAAGTTTTAAATGATGGGAAAGAATTTGATAGAGATGCAACCATTTATAAAGCCGAAGATGATACTTTAAAAATAGGAATTGCTTTTCATACTACTTATGAATATAAAACGGAAATACCCGTATCTGTTAAAATGAAAAATAGTGAATCTGGTTCTAGTGGTAGTTTTATGATGAGTTTAGCTATTTATAATGCTCTAACGGAAGAAGATATTACAAAGGGTTTAGATATTGTGGGAACAGGCTCTATTACTAGTGATGGCGTAATTGAAGAAATTGGGGGCGTTAAATATAAAATTCTAGGAGCCGAAAAAAGGCATGCCGATATTTTCTTTTGTCCCGAAGAAAACTATGAAGAAGCTAAAAAAGTAAAAGATGAACGTCATTTAAAAATTGAGGTTGTAAAGGTCCATACTTTAGAAGAAGCCATTAATTATTTGAAAAATAAATAAGATATGATAAAATAATTATAAGAATAGTAAGAGGTATTAATGAAGAAAGTATTAATTGTAATTATTCCTTTAATATTATTTATATCTTTATTTTTAGGATTAAGTAGAAGTCCTAAAGTTTTTAATACCAAAAATACTTTGGCTATTTATATTAAAGAAAATGGGGAATATATTCCTTATAAAGGTAATGATTTTAAAATAGAAGGTTATCACTTAAATTATAATGATACAGTGTGTTACGATAAAGAAAATAAGGTTTTAGAAAATACGACCGATTATTTAGAAGAAACCACTACAGGGATTAGACTTAAAAGTGATATTACAATATCTTGTAAATTATATTTTACGAGTGATGATGATATTAGTTCTAAATTCTATCTAAAAGAGGCAGGTAATAATAAATATACAAATGCTCTTATAAATAACTACTATTTAAAATTAGAAGATTCTCTTACATCTTATTGTCTAACGGAAAAGACAGATGAAAGTTCTTGCATTTGGCAAAATATTGATAACAAAGAAATAAATGGCAGTTATGAATTTCGAGATAATAACTATGGTTTAAAAGAAGTATCTATTTATGTTAAAGATGCCACAGATAATAGTATTTTATATGCCAAGGATAGTATTTATTATGATAATATTGCCCCTTCTTGTGGAGATATAACTATAAATAATCCTACGCAAGAACTTGTAAGTGGGACAGTTACTTGTCTTGATAAGGAAAGTGGTTGTGTAAGTGATTTAATATCTTTTAGTGATATATCTTTAAATACAGAAGTCAAAATCCAAGATTTAGCCGGGAATGAAAATAGTTGTCTAATTAAATAAAATGTAAAAAAGGAGTCTAGTTGATTGTTATTATGTTTTATTTAGTTTATACTTAATATATAAGGAGGTCTAAAAAATGGAACCAGAAAGAACTATTGAAGATGAATTAAATTATTTAACTATATGTGACCGGGCAATAGAATATTATAATGACATGGCTTTAAAATTTGCTAGTAAACACATGTATGAGGAAATGAAACTCCGGAGGAACAAATAGCTAGAGCTAATGCAAAATATTATGCCACTTTAAAATATTGCAAAACCCCAAATTTTTAAATTATGCTAATAGTTTTAATATTCCTCGAGAAGAAAATAAACAAGAAGAATTACCTAAAGTTTTATAGGGTTAATGAATAAAATCATTAACTTTTTTTTAAAATAAAAATAAAAAAGAGTAATGAATACTCTTTAATTGCTTAATGGTGACCCGTACGGGATTTGAACCCATGAATGCATGCGTGAAAGGCATGTGTGTTCAACCACTTCACCAACGGGCCAAAATGGTGGGCCTGGGGGGACTTGAACCTCCGACCTCACGCTTATCAGGCGTGCGCTCTAACCAGCTGAGCTACAAGCCCATTTGAGTTACTAGTCCATTATAGAACAAAAGTAAAACTCAATAAATAAATTTATTTTGTTTCACCTTGATAAACCTCACAGCTTATCTTTCCTGCTTCATTGGATTTTACTCCTCCACAGGCCATATTTCCGACAGTCGCTGCCGTACTTGTTTTTATTTTTTTAATTTTTCCCAGGTACATTTTAATTATACCGAGCGAACAAACGAATGTCAACATAAACTTTCGTTTTTTGTATGACTTTTTCATTATATAAGAAATATATGAAAAATGCAAGATATTTTTGCTTAATTTTTCCTTAAATTTATCTATTTTTGTCAAATTTTGCGAAAAACTATGATATAATCTTAAGAAAGAGGTGTTAGTGATGAAAAAATTGGGGATCTTTATTGTTGTCGTTATAATTGGGGTATGTGCTTATTTTGGGATAAAGCAAGTTATGGAAAATAAAAGAATTGAAGAAATAAAAAAAGGATGGTATGTCGAAATTACTTATAAAGAACCCATTAAAGTAAGAGATAATTATAATACGAAGGGTAAAGAAATTGGTACAGTAAATAAGGGCGAAGTTTATAAAGTTCTAGAGATTAATTTAGATTCCAATATTTATTATTGGTATAAGATTGAATATAAAAATACTACCGGTTGGATTGCAAGTAAGAAAAAAAGTCCTTGGGTAAATGATGTCAATAATCCTACCGATATTGCGACCCCGGAAATTAAATTTAAAAGTGATGTCTATAAAGTAAGGAGTATAGATGATATTAATTATAAACATTTAACGGTGGTGGAAGATACTGATAAATACACTATCACGCATAAAGTCTATCACGAAGTAAAGCCAGCCGAATTTATTGACCAATATTGGATTTTATATACAATTACGGATGGAGCTGGTAAAAGTTCTTCAAAAATGCAAAAAATAGAATTTGATATTAATCCAAGTGAAGATCAAGTTTTAGATTTTAGTGAATATAAAAGATAACTAGAGAAATCTAGTTCTTTTTATTTATAAGTTTGTGATATAATATCCCTAGGGGATGCGTTATGTATAAAAGTAATATTAATTTAAATTTATATAAAAATTTTTATGAAGTTGCCAAATATGGAAGTATTTCGAAAGCGGCTGAATATGGTTATACTAGTCAACCAGCAGTTAGTAAAGCCATTAAAAAGTTAGAAAGTGAACTGGGAGTCCAACTATTCATTCGGTCTTTAAATGGGGTGGAGTTAACTGAAAAAGGACAAGAACTTTTATATTTTGTCGAAAAATCTTATGGGAATTTAATCACGGCGGAAAGAATGATGAGAGAAACCGAAAATTTAGAAAGGGGAAAACTCTCTATTGGGATGCCTTCAAATGTTGGCTCTTTCTTCCTCTTTGATAGGATTATTGCTTTTCATAAAAAATATCCGAATATTGAAATAACAATCATTACCGGGAGTACGGCTAACTTAATTAATTTACTAGATTCTCATAAAGTAGACTTTGTTATTGATACATCACCCATAAATGTTAAACTTGCAAAAGGAATGAAAGTAAAACTTTTAAAAGAAGTAAGTTATGCATTTGTCATTAAGAAGGATACTAAAAAGGTAGACTATAAAAAGATTAAGGAATTAAAAGATTTAAAAGATAAATCTCTTATATTACCTATACCGAATACGGCCAACCGGAATGATTTAGATGAACTTCTTAGAAAAAAAAGAATTGAAATTGAGAATGTTTTAAATATCCATACCAGCGAAATGATTATCTCGGCCGTTAAAAAAGATTTAGGCATTGGTTATGTTATCTATGATTTAGTTAAAGATGATATAAATAATGGAATTTTAGATGAAATTAAATTAAAGGAGAGCTTACCTACGGTGGGTATTAATATTGTCTATGATAAAGAATTTTTAAGTAAAGCCCCACGTAAATTTATTGAAGACTACATTGATTATGAAATAGAATTATAAGATATATAATTCTTAGTTATAGTTATAAATATTTATTATAAAAGATATGAAAAAGAGATATTTTTTAATAAATATCTTTTTGTTTTATAATAAAACTGGTGATAGTATGATAGAAAGTTTAGGAGTATTTAAAGATTATAATGATGGAACTTTAAAAAGTGTTTATAAGAAAGATAACAAAATAATTGAAATGTCTTTGCTTTTTAATAAGAAAGATAAGGATGTTTTGTGTGTTCCAACCCACCATTTTTGTAATTTGGGTTGTCTAATGTGTCATTTAACTAATAATTCTTTAAATAAAAAAATGCTCCCTATAAAAAGTGAAGATTTTATAGAATGTTTATTTAGAAGTTTAACTAGCGATGGAAAGAAAGTTACTTCTAAAAAGAAATTACTTATTTCTTTTATGGGTGTTGGGGAACCTTTGCTAAATTTATCTTTGTTAGAAAGTGTTTTTAAAAATGAAGAATTAATAAAAGAAAAATTAGGCTATGAAGATGTTGGTTATGCGATAGCTACAATGATGCCTAATGAAAATTTAAAACTATTACAAGATTTAGTTTTAAAATATGAAGTACCTTTAAAAGTTCATTTTTCTTTGCATAACCCTCTAGATGAAAAAAGAAGTAGGTTAATTCCGAGTAGTAAAGTAAATATCAATAGAGCATTAGATTTACTTATGGATTATAAAGAAAGTATCCAAAAGAATAAAAATATAATGATTAAATATTTAAAATTACATACGAATAATATTCCTATTGAAATCCATTATACCTTAATTAAAGGGGTTAACGATGGAGATTTAGAATTAAATACGTTAATTAATTTATTAAGTAAATATGAAATACCAATTAAATTTATTAAGTTTAATCCAAAGAATGATTTAAAGATAAGTTTAAAAGAAGATGAATGGGTTAGAAATATTGAAGAAAAAATACCGGGATTAATAATTAAAAGATATGCTCCTCCTGGAAGAGAAGTAGGTAGTTCTTGTGGGGAATTTACCAAGCATTATTATCATGAGGAAATTGAAACAAAGGAAGAATTAGAAGAATTTAATATGTGGTATTCTAGGCATTTGGTAAAAAGTGGTCTGAAAGATGAGGATTCGCACCCATTAAATTAAAAATGGTGATTCGTACGGGATTTGAACCAACAATAGTTTTTTGGAAAATATTGTGATATACTTAAGACATGAAAGCAATTTTTTTAGATATTGATGGAGTATTAAATACTCAAAAAACTTTTAAAGATATTTATGATGAATATCAAGTTACTCATAAAAGACGGGTGGAACTTGATGAGAAGAAAATATTTTATTTGAGTGAAATAGTAAGATTAACTGGGGCTTATATTGTCTTGTCTTCTTCGTGGCGTATTTTTGGCCATATGGAAGATGGGATATTTATACCTACTAATAGAAGAACAGAAGAACTACAAAGATTATTTACTAAATATAATCTGGTTATTTATGATATGACTCCCTTTTTAGGTAGTAGAGAAGAAGAAATAAGAGAATGGTTAAGGTATCATGAAGTTGAAGATTACTTAATTATAGATGATGAAACATTCAATTATAACGAAGAAGAAATGAAAAGATTAATAAAGACTAATTTTTATTTAAAATATTATCCGAATATTGGTTTATCAGAAAATCATATTGAAGAAGCCGTTAAAAAGTTAACTTTAAAAAGAAAAAATTCCTAGCAATTATAAGGATTTGCTAGGAATTTTATGTCTAAAATGGTGTCCCCTTAGGGATTCGAACCCTAGACCCACTGATTAAGAGTCAGTTGCTCTACCAACTGAGCTAAGGAGACATAAATTGCATTATTAATTATACCCTAGTTAGTTAAAAAAAGCAAGTAGACTCTTAATCATTTGACGTGTTATAATTATTTATGGTGATATATTATGTTTGTCGATGAAATTACTTTAAAAGTTATAGCGGGTTCGGGAGGAGACGGTTGTACCTCTTTTCGAAGAGAAAAGTTTGTCCCTATGGGAGGACCTGATGGCGGAAATGGTGGAAAAGGTAGCGATATTATCTTTACAGTGGATCCCGGTCTTAAAACTTTAATTGACTTAAGATATTTAAAGACTATTAAAGGTAGTCATGGCGTTCATGGTAAAGGATCTAATAAATATGGGGCCAGTGCGGAAGATGTCATAATAAAGGTGCCTTTAGGAACCACCATTATGGATTTAGATACTAATTTAGTTATTGCCGATTTAATCCATGAAGATGATAAAGTCGTTGTGGCTAAAGGCGGAAGAGGTGGAAAAGGTAATAAAGCCTTTGCAACTCATGATAACCCAGCGCCAAAGTTTAGTGAAAAAGGGGAACCGGGAGAAATAAGACTTGTAAAACTTGAATTAAAAGTTTTAGCAGATGTTGGTTTAGTTGGTCTTCCATCTGTTGGAAAAAGCACATTACTTTCCCAAATAAGTGCGAGTAAGCCAAAGATTGCGGCTTATCATTTTACAACATTATCTCCTAATTTAGGAGTCGTAAAGCTAAAGAATCATCAAACTTTTGTCATGGCTGATTTACCGGGTTTAATTGAAGGAGCATCTGAAGGTGTTGGTTTAGGCGATAAATTCTTAAGACACGCTATGAGGACCAAAATCTTATGTCATGTCATTGATATGAGTGGTAGTGAAGGAAGAAATCCTATAGATGATTATGAAGTAATCCGTAAAGAAATTGACAAATATAGTGCTAAATTAAGCCAAAAAGAAGAAATAATTGTGGCTAATAAAATGGATTTAGAGGGTGCTTCTAAAAATTTAGAAGAATTTAAAAAGAAATATTTTGATAAAAAAATATTTAGTATTAGTGCTCTAAATAATGAAGGTCTTACCACCTTAATGGAATTTCTAGGGGAAGAATTAGAGAAATTAGAAAATGAAAGTATTTATGAAAATACCGAACTTGAAAGCCATATGGTCTTTAAATTTAAAGAAGAAAAACCTTATACAATAACGAATGATAATGGTATTTGGGTTATTAAAGGTGAGGAAATTGAAAAATTATTTAATATGACTAAATTTAATGAAGACGAGGCTGTTTTAAGATTTGCTCGTAAACTTAGAGGTATGGGAGTGGAAGATGAACTTGAGAAAATGGGAGCCAAAAGAGGCGATGAAGTTCAAATTTTAGACTATATTTTTGAATTTAAGGAATAAGTTTATTGCCAAATTGAAAGAAATATAATATAATAAAGAAGTAGTATAAAATATGGTGATAAGATGAGTAAGAATAATAAAGGACAATCTAACAACATAAAAAATAAAGAATTAGAAGAAAAAAAGACTTTTAGAGTAGCTTTTGCCTACGCTTTAGTCTTTGTTTTAGTGTTGATTGTCTTTGGGGTTACTGGTACTTATGCTTATTATAATGTTACTACAACAGGTTCAATTTCTGCTACATCTGTAAGTTCTAGTACACCATGTTTTAGTGTTACTTTGTCAGATTCTGGAGCCTATAGTTTAAAATATAATTATCCAATTACAGATACTTTTGCAACAAATGGAAATAATATAACACCAATGACTATCACAGTTAAAAACTCTTGTACTAGTGGTGATGCTATACCATATAAATTATATTTAACCACTTATCCTGATTCGGGCAACACTTCCGCAATGGATAATGCTAGAGTTAAAATGCAAGTAACGAGGTCGCTTGCTGGAGCAACGGCAGCAGCAATAAGTGGTTTTGATAAAGTAACGGTTAAAAGTAAAACTGCCGAAACTACAGTTACAGATGCTTTAAAAAATTCCGTAGGAGCAAAAGCCTCTGATTTGAAAACTGGAAAATATATTTTAATTGATTCAAATACCGTTGCTGCTAATAAATCAAATACTTATAACTTTAAATTTTGGATTGACTATGGAACTACATCAGAAACTCAAATAAAAGGAACATTTAAAGCGGTAGCAAGTGCCGTAATAAACTAATAAAAACAGTATTTATCTTGCTTAGGCAAGATGTTTTTTTGTACTTAACACTAAATTTTACAAACAAAAAGTTAATTGTTGCTTATTTCGAATAAATATATTATAATAAAATTAGTAATAATAAAAATAGGTGATTAATATGAATGAAAATAATAATCGGGAAGAGAAGGGTTTTGAAGCATATATCGAAAGAGAATTTATAGAAAACACTGAAGAATTTGAATTACCTAAAGAAAGAAAAAAATCTTTTCGAATAGCCTTTACATATGCTTTAGTTTTTGTTTTAGTTTTAATTGTGATAGGAATAACTGGAACATATGCTTATTATAATGTTGATATTCAAAATACAAGTAGTACAACTTCAATTAATTCTAGTACAGCTTGTTTTGATGTTCAGTTATCGGAAACTTCAGCATTTGAATTACAATATAAATATCCAATTACGGATACTTTTGCTACTAA
>CANRGQ010000024.1 GCA_947630195.1 uncultured Bacilli bacterium | reverse complement strand
TTATTGTAACACCCTAATATCTTTAGTATTCATACCATTTAATAATTTAAAAAATAAACTTTATAATATAAAAGAAAAATTTAAAAGTGAAGATAAGAAATGTTATTTTGCAATAGCATTTCTTTTAGTGGGATTATTTACATTAATAACTTTAATTTTTATAAAAGATACTCATGCTTATTATAGTTATGATAGTGGTTGGGTACCAATATTCACTGGAAAAGTAGGAAACTTTGCTGGTGAAGGAGAAAGTGTAAAAGAAGGACCAATAGATAAGAATACCGATGTAAATATAATTTTTTATACCCAAATGCCCGATAACGCTAAAAAATACATGGTAAATAAAACTATTCCAGTTTCTGGTTATAAAATAAATAGTGATGCTAGTAATTGTTATCCAGCCGATGGAAGTGAAGCAACATATAGTAATTATACTATAACATCAGATGGATATGTCTCCATAGAATATAGCGAAACAAAACCAACTCAGGTAGTATGTCGTATATATTATGATAGAGATAAATTATCCGATGTTATAATTTATGCTTACATAGAAGATAGTACAGGGGATAGAAAATATAATGACAAAACTTATAAGTTATATAATCAAGTGCCAAGTGGATATAACATGACAGCCCATGAATGTAAAAGTAAAACGGCTAATACAAGTTTTAGTTATGATGCTACAAATGAATTTACAGTAACATCTTCTGGACCAGATACATGTTACGCTTATTTTAGTAAAAGTTAAGGAGTGAATAAAGATGAAAAAGAAAATAATATTAAGAAGTATAATAGTCATATTAATAATTTTAAATAGCTTTGCAGTATATGTATTAGTAAGACCTAATAATAAAGAAATATTAGAAGATGTAAAAATAAGTGATATACTAAAAAATAAAGATAAAACATTATCTATCATGTTACAAGAAGATGGCGATGGAACAACATTTAAAGAGGCTGAAAGCAGAGATTTATGGCCAGATATAGCTTCATATATTTATGATAAAGCCGAATGCACAGATAGTGAAGGAAATGCCGTCGATTATAAAAGTATTTTAACATTTGACTTAGATAAAAAAACAACAACAGTAAAAACAAAACAAACAGTGTATTGTACTTTATACTTTGTAAAAGGAAAAGAAACTTTAACATTATTACAATCAAAAGGCGGAAGTACATTTAAAGATCAATCAGGAATGTATCGATTTGTAGGAACATCATCAAATGTAAAAAATAACTATATATGTTTTGGAACAACCATTCAAAGTGATTGTACAAGTAAACCAGAAACATATATGTATAGAATAATAGGAATGACAAAGACAGCAGACGATGCAATAGGATTACATGCCGGACAATTAAAACTAATCAAAGCAGTTCCTTCAAGTACAAGTCAAGCATGGCATAGTAGTAATAGTGATGTAAAGTGGGAAGCATCAAGTGTAAAAAGTTATTTAAACGGGACATTCTTAAACACAATAAAAAACGGTTCAAACGGAACATATTGGAATAAACTAATAACAAGTCAAAATTGGTATATCCAAGACCAAACAAGTACACCAGGAGCAACAGCAGAACCAACAGGAGCAAAAACAACAACTCCAAGTCAAGTAGGCTTAATGTATGGAACAGATTATATGAATGCAAACGGAGCATCAACAAGTAATTGGTTATTTATTACCAACGGGTGGACGGGAAACGCAAAAATGAGTGAGTGGACCATGTCAAGGAGAGGCTACGACGTCGTTTATCTTGCGTGGCTAGTGTATGATAACGGCTTGTTGATTAGCACCTTGGACTACACTAATGTGTACTTTACGAATGCGGTTCGCCCAGTCTTCTATCTAAAGTCCGGGATATTGTTAACAGGTGATGGAACAACAACTAATCCATTTAGAATTGCTGGTTAAATATTAAAGGTAAAAATAAAGGTAAAAATTTGACAAAATAAGTAAAAAGTATTAAAATATTCCCTAATTTGAGGGAATATTTTTTTCTCAAAAGGGGGTTTTGACTATGAATGAAGAAGCATTAAAAGTTTTTAATATGTATTTAGAAAAAGAAGATTTAAATGGGGTACTAAATTGTTTACCTAATATTTTTATTGATTTAACACCCGAAAATATTAAAACTAAGAATTTGTTTTTATATTTACTTGGAACAATCTTCAAATTACCAGAAGAATATTTAGATTATGTTAAAACATTATTTATTTATGATTTATATGTTCCTGTTGAGGGTATTTCTCCTAAAGATGCCATTAATTTTTTAAGAAGTATTACTTTTAATGATTTTATTAAAGCCAGAAATATATTTTATGAATATATGAATGATGGATGTTCTAAAGAACTTAGAAAAGATATTTTAAATTTATTAGCTTTAGCTAAATTTAGAAAGAATAGTAATAATAGTATTATTTTTAGTTATTTAAAAGATAATGATTATAAAGGTCTTTATATATTTATTAATAATATTGTAAATAATAGTCCAGCCTTCAATAATATGTATACTTTATATCTTCTTTTAAAAGATTTAATTAATGAAGATTATGAGGAAATAGATATTCCAGAAGATGATTTAACTATTTATGAACTTGTAAAATATAAAAAATATTTTAAAGTATGGGAATATTATGATAGATTATTAAAACAAGATGAAAATAATATTGAAATTCAAGCGATAGTTAGAGTGGTAAGTAAAATATTAAAAGAAAGATATAAAGGTAATTTAAAAGTTGGAGAACACGAAGAAAAAGTTTCTAAACCTTTAGATAAAGATATGTATTTAGATTTTTTGGATTCAGTTTCCGATTATATAGATAAAGAAGGATTTGTTATTTTAAATCCGGAAAGTGAAGAAGTAAATAACCAAATGAAATCATTAGCTTATTATATTCCTTATCTTTCGGCTTATGAAATAGGTAGATGTCCTAAGCAAATTGTTATTAATCAAAGAAGATATAAAAAATTTACGCCATCTAAAGAATCATATATTTGTTATAATAAGGGGAATTGGGAAAATTATATTAAACTTATTTTGGAAAAATTTAAATATATATTACCAGATGAAGGTAGTTGTATAAGACTTGCCCAAGCCTATTTTAGAGAAGGATTATTAAATGAAGGAATTAATGCTTTAAAACTGGCCATTGGTTTAAGAGAATATGATAGTAATCCTAAATATCATCATAATTTATTCCAATATTATATGATGCTTGATTATTTTACAAAAAGATTAGAAAAAGAACAAAATTTAGAAGAAATTAAGCGTAAATAAGTGCATCATTAGTTGACTATAGATAAAAAAAGAAGTAGAATACTAATATAAGTTTTCTATAAAAAGACAAGTAATTTATTAATTTGTTTTAAAAGAGAAGATGAGTTGGTGGAAACATCGAAAACTATTAATAAATGAAGACACTTTTAGATATGTAGAAACGCAAATAATGCGATAAAATTTAAAGCCTAGAAGTAAGGTGGTACCGCGTGGTTTTTCTCGCCCTTATATGCTTCTAGGTTTTTTATTACATTTATTTTAAAAATTTTAAAAAAAGTCTTGTATATACATTTGTTTGTGTGATATAATTAAGATACAAGTTAAAAGAAAGAAGGTAAAAATATGATAACTAAACCAAAAGGATGTGTCGATGTAACGGGAGATGAATCATTACTTTGGGAATATGTAAATGATGTCGTAAGTACCATGATGCGGACTTATAATTATGAGTTTATTAGAACTCCGATTTTTGAAGCAAGTGAGTTATATCACCGCTCAGTGGGAGAATCATCTGATATTGTCAAAAAAGAAACTTATGATTTTAAAGATAAGGGAGATAGAAATTTAACACTTAGACCAGAAGGAACTGCCGGAGTAGTGCGTTCATATTTAGAAAATAAGGCTTATGCTTTACCAGATGTCAAGAAATACTATTATAATGGGACAATGTACCGTTATGAAAGACCGCAAAGTGGAAGACTAAGAGAATTTACCCAATTTGGCGTCGAAGTTTTAGGAAGTAATGATCCGATAGTTGATGCTGAAGTTATTAATTTACAATATAAAATTTTAGAAACGTTACACATTAGTAATTTAGAAGTAATGATTAATTCTTTGGGAGATGCAGAATCCAGAAAGAATTATAAAGAGGCTTTAGTTAAATATTTAGAACCTAATTTAGACAAATTATGTGATGATTGTAAGGAAAGATTTAAAACTAATCCTTTAAGAATTTTAGATTGTAAAATTGATAAAGATAGTGAAGTATTAAAAAATGCTCCGAAGACAATTGATTATTTAAATAAAGAAAGTAAAGAAAGATTTGAAACGGTTTTAAAATATTTAGATATAATGGATATTGATTATGAAGTAAATCCGAGTATTGTAAGAGGTCTTGATTATTATGATCATACAGTATTTGAAATTGTTTCTTTAGATAACTTTGAAACGGAACACAATGTTTTAGGAGGCGGAGGCCGTTATAATAAATTAATTAAAGAATTAGATGGACCAGATAGTTATGGGATTGGTTTTGCTTGTGGCATGGATAGAATTATAAATATTCTAAAAGATATGGATTTATATAAAGATATTAAAAGACAAGTCGAAGTTTATATTATGTATGTGTCCGAAGAAGAAAAATTACATGCCATTGATATTGCCCAAAATCTAAGACTTAATGGGGTTATTACCGAGCTTGATAATATGGGTAAAGGTTTAAAAGGCCAATTTAAAGAAGCTGATAGATTACAAGCCAAACTTTTAATTATTTTAAATAATGAAGATTTACAAAAAGGACTAGTTAATGTTAAAGATAATGCCACCAAAGAAGAAGAAAAAGTTGATTTAGGCGAAATTGTCGAATACATTATTGGTAATTTATAAGGAGGAAGTATGGAAAATATTTATAGAAGTCATTATTGTGGAGATTTAAGAATAGAAGATGTTGGTAAAGAAGTTAGAGTAGCGGGTTGGATTAATTCGATTCGTAATTTAGGAAGTTTAGTTTTTATCACTTTAAGAGATGAAAGTGGTATTGTGCAAATTATTAGTGAAGATGCGGATACTTTTAAAGATATCACAAGAGAAAGTACAGCCACTATTACGGGTACGGTTAGAAAAAGAAGTGATGTTAATCCAAATATGCCTACGGGGGAAATTGAAATTGTTTTAGAAAGTATTGAAGTACTTGGTAAATGTTTAAATGTTTTACCTTTTGAAGTTAACAGAAGTAAAGAGGCATCTGAAGAAACAAGACTTAAATATCGTTATTTAGATTTAAGAAATAAAGAAGTGCATGATAATATTAAGTTAAGAGTCGATGTTATTGATTTTATTCGGAAAACAATGAAGGAAATGAATTTTACCGAATTACAAACGCCAATTATTACGGCAAGTAGTCCAGAGGGGGCTCGTGACTTTGTTATTCCATCAAGAAACTATAAGGGTAAATTTTATGCTTTACCCCAAGCACCCCAAATCTATAAACAATTATTAATGGTATCAGGATTTGACCGTTATTTTCAAATAGCTCCTTGTTTTAGGGATGAAGACTGTCGGGCTGATAGAACTTTAGAATTCTATCAATTAGACTTAGAAATGAGTTTTGCTACGGAAGAAGATGTTTATCTTGTTGGTGAAAAAGTCTTTTATGAAACATTCAAAAAATTCGGGAGTAAAGAAGTATCTAAGCCTCCTTTTAGAAGAATACCATATAAAGAAGCCATGGCTAAATATGGTAGTGATAAACCAGATTTAAGAAATCCTTTAATTATTGAAGATGTAAGCGATATATTTAAAGATAGTGCCTTTAATGGTTTTAAAGGCAAAACTGTTTTAAGTATTAAAGTAGATGCTTGTGATAAATCTAATTCTTGGTATAAAAAATTAGAAGAATTTATTAAAGAAAAAGGAGCGCAAGGACTTGCTTACTTAAAATGTGAAGATAATGAACTTAAAAGTACCATTACCAAATTCTTAACCGAAGAAGAAATTAATAACTTAAAGAATACTTTAAATATTCAAAATGGTAATGTGGTATTTATCATTGCGGGTGGTAAAGAATCACCTAAAGTTGCTGGCATTCTTCGTAACAAACTAGGTGAAGAATTAGACTTAATTGATAAAAATAAATTTGAATTTTGTATTATTAATGATTTTCCAATGTATGAATATAATGAAGAAGATCAAAAATGGGATTTTGGCCATAATCCATTTAGTATGCCTAAAGGTGGCTTAAAGGCTTTAAAAGAAGAAAACATCGAAGATATTGTGGCTTACCAATATGACTTTGTTTGTAATGGCAATGAAATGGCTTCTGGTGCTGTTCGAAATCATGACATTGAAATTATGAAAGAAGCCTTTAGAATTGCGGGTTATGATGAAGAAGTAATTAAAAATAAATTTAGAAGTTTATATACAGCCTTCCAATTTGGGGCTCCTCCTCATGCTGGTATGGCTCCCGGAATTGACCGGATTATTATGCTTTTAAAAGATGAAGAAAATTTAAGAGAAGTTCAATTATTCCCACCTAATGTATCGGGTATGGATCTTCTTATGGGAAGTCCTAATACTTTAGATGAAAAGCAACTAAGAGAATTACATATAAAGGTAAGAGATTAAAGGAGATGAAAAATAATGGATTTAAGAGATTTATTTTTAGATAGTAAAAAGTATTTAGATAAAGAAGTTACGATTAATGGGTGGATTAGAAACCACCGAGATCAAAAAACTTTTGGTTTTATTGATTTTTCTGATGGTACCCATCAAAAACATTTACAAGTAGTTTATGATGAAAAATTAAGTAATTTTAAAGAAGTTCAAAAATATTTAGTTGGTTGTGCCATATCTGTAACTGGTAAAATAGTCGAATCTAAAGGTAACCAAGATATTGAAATGCAAGCCGATGAAATTACTTTACTTGGCGATTGCCCAGAAGATTATCCTATTCAACCTAAAAGACACACCAAAGAATTTTTAAGAGAGCAAGCTTATCTTCGTCCTAGAACTAATTTATTTCAAGCCGTATTTAGAGTAAGAAGCATTGCGGCTTATGCTATTCATAAATATTTTCAAGAAAGAGGATATGTTTATTTCCATGCCCCTTTAATTACTTCTAGTGATTGTGAAGGGGCAGGAGAGATGTTCCAAGTAACTACTATTCCATTAGATAAAATTAAAGGGGAAGTAGATTACTCTAAAGATTTCTTTGGCAAAATGGCTAACCTTACGGTAAGTGGCCAATTAGAAGCGGAAACTTTTGCTATGGCTTATAAAAAGACTTATACATTTGGTCCCACTTTTAGAGCCGAAAACTCTAATACTAAAACACATGCTTCCGAGTTCTGGATGATTGAACCCGAAATTGCTTTTTGTGATTTAGAGGGTGATATGGATATCATGGAAGATATGCTTAAATATATCGTTAAGTATGTTTTAGAAAATGCTCCTGAAGAAATGGAATTCTTTGATAAATTTGTCGAAAATGGTTTAAAAGATAAACTAAATAAACTTATTAATAGTAAATTTACAAGAATTGATCATAAAGATGTCATTAAGATTTTAAAAGAAGCACCGGTTAAATGGGAATTTCCACCTGAATATGGGGAAGATATAGCGAAAGAACACGAAAAATATATTACCGAATACTTTAATGGACCGGTATTTATTAAAAACTGGCCTAAAGATATTAAAGCTTTCTATATGAAGTTAAATCCGGATGGTGAAACAGTAGCCGCCGTTGACCTTGAAGTGCCTGGCGCTGGTGAATTAATTGGAGGTAGTCAAAGAGAAGAAGATTATGAAAAATTAGTCCATAGAATGGAAGAGTTAAAAATGAGTAAAGAAGGTATGGAATGGTATCTTAACTTAAGACGTTATGGTGGTTGTGTTCATTCTGGATTTGGAATGGGCTTTGAAAGATTACTTATTTACTTAACTGGAGTCGATAATATAAGAGATGTTATTCCTTATCCAAGAACTCCTAAATCTTGTGATTATTAAGAGGTAATTATGAAATTTAATAAAGAATTAATTGATGATTTAGCAGATAAATTATTAATTGGCTTAACGGATGAAGAAAATAAACTTATCTTAAGTGAGTTTAATGTTATTGATGAAACGATGGAATTAATTACGAAAATACCGAATATTTCCGAAGTTGAACCAATGACTCATACTTTAGATAATTTTACTTACACGCCAAGAGAAGATGAATACGAAGAAAGTATTTCGATTGAAGATGCTCTTTCTAATTGTGACTCTTATGAAGGTAGGGAAATAAAAGTACCTAAAGTAGTAGGAGGCGAATAATGATTAAAACGATTGAAGAATTACACGGGATGCTTAAAAATGGTGAAGTGACTTCTCTTGAATTAGTTAAAGATTCTCTAAAGAAAGCCCATAACGTTCAAGATAAATGTAATGCCTTTGTTACTATTTTAGATGATGCTAAAGGAGAAAAAGTAACTGACGATATACTTTCTGGTATTCCTTATGGTATTAAAGATAATTATTCAACTAAAGGTATTTTATCTACGGGTTCATCTAACACTTTAAAAGATTATGTTCCCTTTTTTACAGCCACTGCGGTATCTAATTTAGAAAAACACGGTGTTGTTCCGATTGGTAAAACCGCGATGGATGAATTTGGCATGGGTGGAACAGGAACTACGGCCCATACCGGAAATATTTTAAATCCTTGGGATACCAAAAAAATGGCGGGAGGATCTTCTTCTGGAAGTGCGGCATCTGTGGCCGCTGGTGTTTATCCTTTTGCTTTAGGTAGTGATACAGGAGACTCCATAAGAAAACCGGCAGCTTTCTGTGGTATTGTCGGCTATAAACCAACTTATGGCATGATTAGTCGTTATGGTTTATTTCCTTTTGCGTCTTCCCTAGACCACTGTGGTTGTCTTACCCGTTCAGTGAAAGATGCCGCGATTGTCGTTGATGCCATGAAAGGAATCGATAAAAACGATTTAACAAGTTGGGATTCAAGTAATATTCATTTGTATGATTCTTTGAATGGCAATGTTAAAGGTAAAAAATTATTTTATATTAAAGAAATAGTTAATTTAGAAAATTATCCTGATGCTTCTTTAGAACTTAAAGAACATTTAAATAATTTTTATCATACTCTAGATTATTTAAAAGAAGAAGGAGTCGAAGTGGATGAAGTAAGTATTGATAAAAATCTTATTAATACGATATTTAGTGTTTATGAGTGTTTATCTTGTGCCGAGGCAACTTCTAATATGTCTAATCTAACGGGTATTATCTTTGGCCCAAGGGGAGAGGGGAAAAACATTAATGAAATGATGAAAGACCATCGAACTAAAGGATTTTCTTCTCTTATAAAAAGAAGATTTGTAATTGGTTCTTATATCTTACAAAAAGAAAATCAAGAAAGATATTTTGTTAATGCCCAAAGAGTAAGAAGATTAATTGTGGATAAAATGAATGAATTATTTAAAATTTATGATGGTTTAATTATGCCAGTAAGTACGGGACCTGCTCCTTATATAGATGGTAGTAAAGATGAAATTACGAAAGACAATACAACTAATTTAGAAGAGCATTTACAAATAGGAAACTTTGGAGGATTTCCTTCCATTACGATTCCGAATGGTTTTGTAAATAATTTACCAGTAGGTATAAATATTACCGGTAAATGTTATGATGATGCTAATGTTTTAAATATCGCTTTTGCTCTTGAGTGTAAAATGCCATATAAAAATCAAGTAGCACCCCAATTTAAGGAGGGAGAAAATGCCTAAGTATAAAGCTGTCATTGGCTTAGAAATGCACTGTGAAGTAAAAAGTAATTCGAAAGTGTTTTCTAGTGCTCGTAACTCTTATAATGATACTCCTAATGCTAATATTAGACCTATTGATTTAGCTTTTCCCGGTACTTTACCAACTCTTAATTTAGAATGCATTCGAAAAGCCTTACTTATGTCTTTAATTTTAAATTGTAAGGTACCAGAATATATGTATTTTGATCGAAAGAATTATTATTATCCGGACCTTCCTAAAGGATACCAAATAACCCAAATGCATGATCCTGTTGGAGTAAATGGTCACATTACCATTGATGTGGATGGTTATTCGAAAGATGTTTTAATTCATGATATTCACCTAGAAGAAGATAGCGCTTCTTTAGACCATTATAGTACTATATCTTTAATTGATTACAATAGAGCGGGCGTTCCATTACTAGAACTTGTAACTGAGCCTTGTTTGTCTTCATCTAAAGAAGCTGTAGCTTTCCTTGAATATATGCGAAGAGTATATCAATATGCGGATATTTCGGAAGCCGATACAAAAAAAGGTCAAATAAGATGTGATGTAAACGTTTCTATTATGGATGAAGATAGTACAGAATTAGGAACGAAAGTTGAAATTAAAAATGTCAATTCTTTTGCGAATGTGGCCGCGGCGATTGATTATGAAATCAAAAGACAAAGTGAACTAAAAGAAGCCGGAAGATACGATGAAGTAGAACAAGAAACAAGACGTTTTGATGAAGAAACAGGTACAACCATCAGAATGCGGGGTAAAGTTGACGCTATCGATTATAAATATTATGTCGAGCCTAATATTCCGAAATTTAAAATTGAAAGTGCTTGGCTTGAGAAAATCAAAAAAGACATTCCTGTATTACCAAGAGAAAGAAAAAAACACCATATGGATGATTTAGGATTATCGGAATATGATGCGAATATTATTATAAAAGAAAAAGATTATGCCGATTATTTTGAAAAATGTGTTTCTTTAGGAATGAATCCGAAAGTGGCTGCAAACTATTTAACTGTTCAAATAATTGCTTACCTAAATAAAGAAGGAATTACCTTAAAAGATTTCTATTTAATTCCGGAATACTTATTAGAAATTACAACAGAAGTGGATAAAGAAACTATTTCTTCAAAACAAGCTAAAGAAATATTTAATAAATCCCTAGAAGAGAAAAAAGAACCTAAAAATTATTTAAGTGAGAATAAACAAATTTCTAATGAAGGAGAACTTGAAGAAATAATTAATAAAATACTTGAAAATAATCAAGAACAAATTGAAGAATATAAAAATGGTAAAACTAATTTATTCCAATATTTTGTTGGTCAAGTTATGAAAGAAACTAAAGGTAAAGCTAATCCTAATATGGTAAGAGATATTTTAAATAGTAAACTTAATTAAACTGATAGATAAAGTATCAGTTTTTTTAATTTTATGATATAATCATATTATGGTGATTATATGGAATTTATCGATAAATATAATTTAAAAGGTATTAATGAAGAATTACTTAAAGAAGCTCTTACTCATAGTAGTTATTCTAATGAACATAAAAATTGTCATAATTATGAAAGATTGGAATTCTTAGGAGATGCCGTTTTAGAACTTATAACAAGTGAATATTTTTATGAAAATACGGATTATAAAGAAGGCGTAATGACCAAAAAAAGAGCCAGTTTCGTTTGTGAACAAGCCCTTGCTTATTATGCTAAAGAAATGGGACTTCCTAAACTTATTAGAGTAGGACACGGTCAAGAAGGCAATGTAAACGATACGATTATTGCGGATGTTTTCGAAAGTGTTTTAGGGGCTATCTATTTATCTTTTGGTTATGATTTTGCCAAAAGTTATATTTACAAAATAGTGGTTCCTTATATTGAAAAAGATTTTGTTTTCTTTGGAGACTACAAAACAATGCTTCAAGAATGTGTCCAAACGGATAAGAAATCTCTAGAGTATGTTTTAGTGAAAGAAACTGGGGAAGCACATGATAAAACATTTGAAGTAATAGTTAAAATAGATAATATTATTTATGGAAGAGGCATCGGTAAGAGTAAAAAAGAAGCTGAACAAAATGCCGCTTTTGATGCTTATAAAAAATCGGCTAAATAGTTAAAGTAAGGTGAATTATGTATTTAAAGAGTGTAAAAATAGAGGGGTTCAAATCGTTTGCCAATAAGACAACCTTTGAACTAAATAAAGGTATTACGGCAATTGTGGGTCCCAATGGAAGTGGTAAAAGTAATATCGTCGATGCTATTCGGTGGGTTTTAGGAGAACAATCCCTAAAATCACTTCGGGGTGGTAACATCATGAGTGATGTTATTTTCAGTGGTTCAAGTACAACTAAACCTATGAGTAAAGCATCGGTTACTTTAACTTTTGATAATAAAGACAATTATCTTAATACGGACTTTAGAGAAGTGGAAGTAAAAAGATGTATTTATAAAAGTGGTGAAAATGAATATTATTTAAATAATACCAAAGTAAGACTTAAAGATATTACTAATTTATTTATCGATTCCGGAGCCGGGACTGATGCTTTTAATATCATCTCGCAAGGTACGGTTAGTGATATCGTAAATAGTAAGCCAGAGAGTAGAAGAGTTATTATCGAAAGTGCGGCCGGTGTTTTAAAATATAAAATGCGGAAAGAAGAATCTTTAAGAAAACTTGATAAAACGAAAGATAATTTAGATAGTATTAATTTAGTTATTGATGAACTATCTTTAACAAGAGATCCTTTAAAGAAAGATGCGGAAGTAGCGGAAAAATACTTAGAACTTAAAAATAATTTAAAAAATACGGAAGTGGCTTTAGTTACGAGTGATATTACTAATATTCATAAAGAATATGTATCTTTAGAAAAAGAAGAAGATGCCTTAACTAAAAAACTCGAAAGTATGCAAAAAATTACCAATAATGAAAAAGAAGAAGAATTAAATCTTAAAATATATAAATTAGATGATAAAATCAGTGAAAACACTAAAAAATTACTGGCTTTAACGGAAGAAATAGCGAAACTTGATAGTGATAAGAGAATTACCATTGAAAGAACTAAATATGAATATAGTCAAGATAAAGTCCAAAATAATTTAATTAATTTAAAAGAAGAAGAATTATCTTTAATTAAAAATATTGATGTTACGAATAATGAAATCGATACTTTAAAAGAAAATATTAAAGAAAAGATGGCTTTAAATAATGAAAGTAATATTGAATTAAATAATTTAAAACTAAGAATAAGTACTTATAATAAAGATTTAGAAGATTTAGAAAAAGATAAACAATATTTAGAAAATAGAATTGATATTCTAAAATCTAATATCTTAAATAATGAAAAAGTACCGCAAAGTGTAAGAAGTATTTTAAATAATCCTAGACTTAAAGGTATTCATAATACGATATCATCACTACTTACTATAGATAGGGATTATGAAATGGCTTTAGAAGTTGTCCTATCTTCATCAGCAAATTTCATTGTGGTTGATAATGAGGCCTCTGCTAAAAGTGCCATTAGTTATTTAAAAGATAATAATTTAGGTCGGGCTACCTTCTTACCCTTAAATATTATTAAATCTCGGTATATGGATAAAGAAACCATTGAGAGATTAACTAAAATAAATGGATATGTAGGTATTTTATCCGATTTAGTTAAATATGATGAAAAGTACCAAAATATTATGGAAAACCAAATGGGCAATGTCATTGTGGCTAAAGATATTGATACGATGAACTTAATTGCTAAAATAATGAATTACCGTTTTCGTGTAATATCTTTAGATGGTTCTATTATTTATGCTGGGGGTAGTATAAGTGGTGGTACGGTTTATAAACATAGTAATGTCAATTTAAAAAGTGATTTAGAAAACTATCAAAATAAATTAGAGGAAAATACCAGAAAACAAGAAAATATAGAAGTAGAACTTAAGAATTTAAATAGTGATTATGAAATACTAAGTAATAAACTAGAAGAAATAGGAAAAGAAGTCACTAATTTAACAACGATTAAAGATAGTAAAATAACGATTCTAGATGAATATGAAGAAAAATTAAAAGTAGTTAAGAATGATATTATGGGTCTAAATAATTTAGAAAATAATAGTTTAGATAAGACTCTTGAAAATATCTTAAATAAACTTAATACTTTAAATATTGAAAAAGAAAAGTTAGAGAATACTATTAATGATGCTAAGAATAAAAAAGATACTTTAAGTAATGACTTAAGAGAATTACAACTTAAAGTAAATAATGCGAATAAAGAATATAGGGATGTTTCAAATAATTTAAATGAAGTTAAAGTAAATATGGCAAAATATAATGTAAAATTAGATAATTTACTTCTTACTTTAAATGAAGACTATAATTTAACTTATGAATATGCGAAAGATAATTTTAGTTTAGATATGGATGAAGATTTAGCCCGAAAAGAAGTTCATAAATTTAAAAATGAAATTAAATCTCTTGGTGATGTCAATACGGGTAGTATTGAAGAATATAAGAGAATTAATGAAAGATATGAATTTCTTACCAAACAAAAAAATGATTTAGAAGTATCGATGGAAGGTTTATATAATATTATTAATGATATGGATAATATTATGGAAGATAAATTTAAAGAAACATTTACCAAAGTAGCCAGTGAATTTAGCAAAGTATTTAAAATAATGTTCCAAGGAGGAGAAGGAAGATTAGAACTAACTAACCCAGATGATTATTTAAATACGGGTATTGAAATGATTATTACGCCACCAGGTAAAAAAATAAATAATACCCAAAGTTTATCAGGAGGAGAAAAAGCCTTAACAGCCATTTGCTTGTTATTTGCGATTCTTAATGTCTCTCCCGTACCATTTATTGTTTTAGATGAAGTTGAGGCCGCTTTAGATGAAGTTAATGTCGATTTATTTGGGGAATATCTAAATAAAAAGAAATTAGATAGTCAATATATTCTTATTACCCATAAAAAGAGAATGATGGAATATGCTGATGTCTTATATGGAATAACGATGCAAAATGCGGGAATTAGTAAAGTAGTGGGAGTTAAACTGGAAGGAGTTTAATTCTCTTTTTATTTTTTAAAAAGTTAAATCTTTTTCTTTCGTTCGACAATTATTTTAAAATACTTATGTTATAGTAGTCTTAAGGTGATAAGATGAAGAGAATAATTATTATAATTGTCATATGGATAGTTTTAGGAGTCCTTTTCGCAGAACTCATCTTAAATAATAATATTTTTAAAGCAAAAGAATATTTAGTCTATGCTTTTCAAATCGGAGCTTTTACGGAAGAAGAAAAAGCTCAAGAACTAGCGAAAACTCTTCCTTCTAGTATTATATTAAAAGATGGTGATGTTTATAAAATATATTCGGGTATTTATAAAAATATCGATATTGTCAATAAAATGGTTGTCTATTTTGAAGATAAAAATATTAGTATAAATTTAAAAACGATTAATACGACCAGTAACTTCTATAATGAACTCGAAAACTACGAAACTATTTTACAAAACACAACTGATGAAGCTGTCTTTGATAAAGTAAATCAAGGTATCCTAGACCTTTATGTAGAAAGTATTAGTCTATGAAAAAATTTATCCAAGATTCTTATCTTTTTATCATCTTATTTTTAATCTTTTTACTTAAAGAACCTATCTATAAACTATTTACCATTAAAGATAATGTGTATACACCCATGCGTTGTAGTATTACCGAATCAGATTATAATAAACTTTTAGAATTTAATGAAATAGATTTAATTTATGAAACAGACTATTTAAATACTTATATTATTTATAAAGATATTTATAATTATTTAAATGAAATAACGATAAGAGGAGGTAAAGATAAAGATTTAAAAAATAATGTTGTTATATATGATAATACTTTAGTGGGAGTTATCGATAAAGTAAATAAAAATACCAGTATTGTTAAATTAATTACCAATAATAAAAGTAAAATATCCGTAAAAATAAATGAAGAAGTCGGAATATTAATGATGGATGATGGCCTTCTAACTGTCCAAAATATTTCGAATAATGCAAATATTTTAGTCGGGGACCGTATCTATACTTCCGGTATTGGTATTACTAAAGAAAATATATATATTGGTACTGTTAAAGAAATAAAGAAAAATACTTCGGGTATTGAAGAAGTAATCATTGTCGATTACCAGCTTAATATTAAAGATTTATTATATGTAACCGTAATTAAGGAGGATTTATGATATATCCTTTAATCTTCCTTGATATCTTAATTAATAATTATAGTCCTTATACCTCTTTCTTCTTTCTTACATTTCTATATCAAAAATCTTATAAATATTATTTACTTACCGCTTTAATATTAGACTTTATTGTCTTTAATACTTACTATTATAATTTAATTATTTTAACGATTATGTATTTTTTAAATAAAATATTTACCTTTCTTAATTTAGATAATATCCTTTCCTACCTTTTCTTCTTTCTTTTTAACTATAATGCTTATATTATATTAAGTAATTTAATGGCTTTAACCAGTATCAGAAGTTTATTTGTAAGTTTAGGAAGTAACTTACTTATTAATATGTTTTTCTATTTACTTTGTTATAATATCTTAAGTAAAAAACATATTACTTAAAACTTATTCATATAATTTATGGGGTGAATAACATGAATCCATATAAAATAAGTAGTAAAAGACATCATAATTATAGTAATAACAACGATAATAAAAAAATTAAATATTTAAAAGGTTTAATAACAAGAGTTTTATTAAGTATTATCTTAGTTATAAGTATTTCGATATTTTTAAAACTAGATAGTCAAAATGAAGTCTATATTAATAAATATCTTTTTGAAGATAATTTAAAATTTACCCAAATTAATAAATGGTATCAAGATAAGTTTGGCTCTTTAATTCCTAAAGCAGAGGATACTTCTTTAATGGTAAGTGGCGAAAGTTTAAAGAATAACCCTTATGAAAAAATTGATAATGGCGTTAAAATAAAAGTAACTCAAGGCTCACCCATTTCTTTAATTAATGGGGGAATAGTGGTCTTTATTGGGGATAAAGATGAAGGACACACCATTATTATTCAAGGTAATGATGGTATTGATTATTCCTACAGTGGTATTCAAAATGAAAATATAACTTTATATGATTATTTAGAAAAAGATAGTTTAATTGGAGAAGCAAAGGAAGACTTTATTATCCTCACTTTAAAAAAAGATAGTGTTTACTTAGATTATGAAGAATATCTTAAAGAAGTTTAAAATAAATAACTATACTTATATCTTTATATTACTATGTTTTTTATGTGGACTCTTAAAAAATATCTTTATCATTATGTTTATTTGTTTTATTCATGAGTTAGGACATTTATTTTTTATTAAACTTTTTGGTTATGATATCCTAAAAGTTGAACTCTTTCCCTTTGGAGGCTTTACAACCTATAATAATAAAATCAATAGTAATATAAATAAAGATATTTTAATATCTCTTGGAGGTATTCTTAGTCAATTTATTTTCCTAATTATTCTTTACTTATTTAAAAGTTATTTAAGTATCACAACCTATCATTTATTTCTTACTTATTCTTATACCATAATTATCTTTAATATTTTACCCATTATTCCTTTAGATGGTAGTAATTTTTGTCATTTAATTATGGAAAAATTCCTCTCTTATCATAAATCTTATTATTTAAACTTTTATTTATCTTTATTTTTTATTTTAATATTTATATTTTTAAATATTTACTTTCATTTATATAACTATTTTATTATTACTTTTTTAATCTATAAAATAGGAGAATATCTAAAAAACTATAAATACTTAAATAAAAGATTTTTACTTGAGCGTTATCTTTATGATTTAGAATATCAAAAAATTGATAATCATACCAAAAGTATGCAAGATTTAAAGAAAAATACTTACCATTATTTTAAAAAGAATAATCACTATATAAGCGAGAAAGAAAAATTACGGGAATTGTTTGACAAAAGCCGTGATTTTTGATACAATTATCACGTTTAAGTCATTTCGGAAAAAACCGCACTAAAAAGGTTAAAAGTCTATTTAATTAGCACCTCAAGGGCGCGACTTAAAAAAATAATAAGGAGGTATGAAATGAAAGCAGTATTTGTAACCGGTGGAAAACAATACTATGTATCTGAAAATGATGTTATCTACGTGGAAAAAATTGATGCTGAAGTAGGAAAGACAGTTAAATTCGATGAAGTGTTATTCGTTGATGGCATTGTAGGTAATCCTACCGTTAAAGGAGCATCAGTTGAATGTAAAGT
>CANRGQ010000023.1 GCA_947630195.1 uncultured Bacilli bacterium | reverse complement strand
ACGGAATATTTCTTAAGAAATAATTTAGCTTATACTTTATCTTCTTTGATTGTTAATAAGAATATAGATAAAAATATTCCAAAACTAAAAGAAGTTATTGATACGGAATTAAAATTAAATATTTTAAAAGAAGAAATTGAAAAGATAATTAAGCCTTTAGAAAATACATCTCCTTTAGAATATGAAGAAGGAATAAAAATATTTAATAATATCCTAGAGCTAGTCTTTGATACTAATTTAAATATTACTTCAATGGAAGAAGATTTAAATCAAAATAGTTTCTATACGGAATATAACACGGAAATAGATAGTATCGATAGCGAAGAAGTAAAAGTTGAAGAAGTAAGAAAAAGAGTTTTAAAAAGAAGGGAAGAATTATAAAATTTAATATTTCTTCCTTTTTATATGAAATAATAATTATAAAGCATTTAAATTTATGGTGACATTTAAGATGACATTTATAGTGACATATGGTAATTATAGTGGAGTTTTACTAAATTAGAAAAATAATATAATACAATCATTTTACAAATAGAATTAATTACCACTTAACTAGTATTCTAGTTTTTGATATAATGATATTGGGTGGATAATGAAAAAGAAATTATTTAAAAATAAAATTCAAATGATTACTTATATTATCTTATACATAATCTGTATAGGTTTATTTGTATTGATTGGGAATATTGAAGTTAAAAATAATTCTTTAACCGAATCCTTAAAATTTAGTAATATTTATAAAAATGTTCCTCAAGATAATTTATATGTCTTTGCTAATGCTACGGATGTTTTAAATATTGTAAACGGAAGAAGTGGGGTTGTCTTGTTTGGATTTCCTCAAAATAAATATACTAGCTATTATGCGGAATATTTAGATTTAATGGGTAAAGAAGTAGGTCTTGATAAAATATATTATTATAATTTTTTAAATGATCGTGATGAATCTAATGGCACTTATGAAACAATAGTTAAGAACTTAGGAGTTTATACCCCAACATTAGATGAAGGAGTAAGTGATATTATGGCTCCGACGATTTTAGTCGTTAAAGATGGTAATGTTTTACTTTATTATGATGAGGTGTCTATTAATAAAGGAAATATTACTCCAGATGTTTATTTTACCGAAAATAAAAATGCGGAAATAAAAGAACTATTAAAATCGGTTTTAGAAGAGTATGTTAAGTAGGTGAACTATGGAAGAGAATTTTAAAAATAAATTTAATTTTATTGTCTTTGTCTTAATTGTAATAGGACTTGCTGTTGGAGGTTATTTCTATATGGATTATACAATTAAAGATGTGAAGACAGGAAGTAAAAAAGAAGAAAAAGTCACAACTGATTATAAAATTGATAAAGATAAAGATTTTATCTATTATAAAGATGAAGAAACAATTAGTGAAGAAGGGGAAATCTATTATAAGAATGTGGTTATTAATTTAAGTACCCAAGAAGTTTTAAATGAACTATTAGAAAAAGAAAATAAAATATATAAAGATAATATTAAATATCGAAGTGATGTAAGTATTCCTACCGAAGAAATAATTAATTATGATTATGATAATTTATATTCCCTAACTTTTAGAGAATATAAAGATTATACTTATAATAATTATGTTAGTTTACTGGTAAATGATTTTTCTTTCTCTTGTTTTGATGATATAACATTTAAAGATACTAAAGCTTATGTCTTTGATACCAAAACAGGGAAAAGTTTAACGGAAGAAGAAATTTTAAATATTTATAGTTTAAGTATGGATGATGTTAAAAATAAGATGCGAGAATACTTAACCGGTAAACAATCCACTGTGGATGGGACGGAAGTTATTAAAATAGATGAGACAGTTAATAATTTAGATAATTATAGTATTTATATTAATGAATTTGGTCATTTATACATTACATATCTTGTCAAAACGACGCAAGTAGATTATAATGAGAATATGGAGGTTAAATAATGGATTTAAATACCGAAGTGAAAATGCAAAAAGCAATTGAGGCTTTAGATACTAAAATGACCAGTATTAGGGCTGGAAGGGCAAATCCTTCAATGCTTAATGGTTTAATGGTTGAATATTATGGGAGTATGACTCCAATTAATAGTATTGCGAATATTACCGTTCCCGAAGCTAAACAATTATTTATTAAACCATTTGATCGAAGTGCTCTTAAAAATATTGAGAAAGCGATTAATGAATCTAATTTAGGAATTGCTCCCAATAATAATGGGGAAATGATTATTTTAACTATTCCAGAGCTTACGGAAGATAGAAGAAGAGAATATGTTAAAATGGCTAAATCATTAGGAGAAGAAGCGAAAATTGCTTTAAGAAATATAAGACAAGAAGATAATGATAAAATTAAAAAGGAAGAACTTCCGGAAGATGAAGAAAAATTATATTTAGAAGATGTTCAAGAATTAATTAATAAGTATAATAAAATAGTTGATGAAAAAGTTAAAGAAAAAGAAGAAGAATTAATGAAGATATAAAAAAGGGTTGATGAAAAAATGAATAAAAAGGATGAAGTAAAAGTAAAGGATAAGAAGTTTCATTTAGCATTAATAGTATCGTGTTATTTAATGTTAGATGTTATAGTCTTGTTTATCCTCTGTTTGTTAGAAGTGTTTTTTAAAGTAAATCATGATATACTTTTAATTGCTAGTATGATTATTGAAGTATTTATGATGCTGATTGTACTTTATAAAGGAAATATTAGGTCGGCAATTATATTTTATATATTGCTCTTGGTATCTCCAGCCTTCTTAGTAGTGCTGGCTAATTGTATGCACTTTATAACGGATGCTGACCCATTTACCCCAATAGTATTATTGTTATTTAGAACAGGTTATGATTTAAAAGGAGTATTACTTGGTAAATTTATAAGAATGATATTATTCTTTAGAATACCAGCATTAATTACTTTACTTATTTATTCATTAAACTACTATATTAAATATTTAACTAGAAAGAGAAAGGCTGCATAAAGCCTTTTTATTATGGGTATATTAATACATATATGTAAACGTATATGTAAAATTTTCGTTAGTTTATTGTTCCAATAAACTAAATATTATATAATATTTAGTTTATTGTTCCAATAAACTAAATATTATATAATATTTGTAGAAAAGGTAGGGAAATACAAATGAATGAAAATAATAACAATGAATTTGAAAACGAAAATGAAGTAAAACAAGAACCAAATAATAGACCTAATTTTGATGATTTTAGTTATTCTAAAAACGCTAAGAAAGCTTTAATACCAATGTTTGTAGGCTTATTTACAATGGTATTACTTACGGTTGGGGCAACATGGGCATTCTATAATGTTAATATGACAGGAAGTATTACTAACTCATCAGTTACTGCATCAACTGCTGGTAGAGGTCTAATTACATTAAATGGTCCTGCGGTTACTGCAAAAATGGAGTTAAGTGCTGCGGATATGTCATCAGCAACCGCTAGTACTGCTGGAAAAACTTGGTATGCAACTACTACAGGAAAATCTGATTCCGCTACATCGCTTACTCTTGGAACTGCAACATTGTCAGGTGATACTAGTAAATATACGTGCGACTACAAAATAACAGCAAAAGCACCTGAAGCATCAAACAGTTTGATTACTGCTTATAAAAATCAAGCAACTCACTCTAATGAATTGGTTTTGGAATTAGATAACACAGTATATGATTTATCTATTGCAGATCATATTACTCAAATAACTGGTAGCAATGGTATAGTAAAAAATGGTTCATTAACATTAAGCGGTACAGGTGGAACTGCCACTAAAACTTTTACTGCAAAATTTTATTTGAAGAATGCCACTGTTGAGCAAAATTTCCTTGCTGGTAAAAGTGCTTCAATAACTATAACTACTGCAGTAAGTAATTGTAAAATTAGTACAACATAATCGGTATTAAAGAAACATTTTCGTTTCTTTTTTTGTAAAAAAATGTACATCACAAAAATATATGTTGTATATAGCGTATAAAATAATTTATAATATTGATATATAGTATAGAAAGTTGGTATATTTATGAATAATAATGATAGAATAGGCGATGCAAGAAAAGCATTAATTCCCGCGTTTGTTGCAGTTGTCGTTTTAATTGGCTTAGTTGTCAGTGCAACATGGGCATATTTTACTGTTGGAATTAGTGGTTCCGCAACTAAAACCACTGCATCGGCATCAACTCCAGAAGTACCATTGGTTACGCTAAGTGGAAATGGAGTATCTTTATCAATGAATTTGTCTGCTGCTGATATGGCTGGTTCTTCTTCAACAACAAAAACATATTATGCAAGTGAAAGCGGTAGAGTAGATACTCAATCTACACCTCCAACTATTGGAACTTTAAGTTTATCTAATGATACAAAGAATACTTATACTTGTAGTTATACAATAACAGCTAAGGCTCTTACAAAAAAATCTTTAATAGAGGCTTATAGTGAAAAATCAACTAATACTGGTGAACTTATTTTAAAATTAAATAATCAAACTTTCGATTTGGCAACTGCTGATAATAATAGTAAAATAACAAGTGCAAGTGGGTTAACTGCTAATGGCACAATAGATGTTAAACCTAATGGACCAACTAATTTAACAGCACAATTTAGTTTAACAAATAATACTAAAGACCAATCTTATATTGCTGATAAAGAAGCTACAATTGATATAACAGCGGTCATAACAAATTGTAATCTAAAAACATCTTAGTAAAATATATTGACAATTTCTTAATTTATAGGTATATTAGTATTTAGAAAAGGACAAGAGGGTTATAAAGAATAATTAATTGAAGACATGGGATAGGTTGTATATCTTATGTCTTTTTTCTTCGAGGAGGAATCAATATAAAAGAAGCTAAAACAAATGAACAATTAATTAAACACTTAATAACCAAAGGTGTCAAAGTTATAAATAAGAAGAAAGCTCTTAAATTATTAGAGAGATATTCTTATTATGCCATTGTAAATACTTATAAAGATGTTTTTAAAGTAAAAGGGAAATATATTAATGGAGTTACTTTTGAAGAAATATATGCTTTATATGAGTTTGATAAAAATATTAAAGTAATATTTTTAAAATATACTTTAGAGATAGAATTAATTATTAAAGCTTTATTGGCCAATACGATATCAGAGAAGTATGGAGTAAAGAATTATTTAAAAACAAGTAATTTTGATTCTAAGGCAGATTTAGAAGAAATTCAAAAGTTAAGAAATAAAATTAATAAAGAAATTAAAAATAATTATGGTAAACACGAAGCAATTACCCATTATAAAGATAAATATGGATTTATTCCTCCTTTTGTTTTAGTAAAAGTATTAACTTTTGGAGAAATAAGTAAATACTATGGTTTATTAAAACAAAGTGATAGGCAAAAGATAAGTAAGTATTTTAAGTTGTCGGATAAAGAGTTGAGACAAATGCTTTTGAATATTACACTTGTGCGTAATTTATGTGCCCATAATGGCAGATTATATACCTATAAAAGTAACTTTAAAATTAATTTTAATAATATTAATAGAAATTATAAACAACAATTAAAATCTACTGATTTAAATGCAATAACTAAATGTATGAAAATACTTTTGGGTAGTAAAAGTTATAATATGTTAAAAAAAGAATTTGATAAAGAAATAACAAAACTTTCTAAAAAATTAAAATGTGTAAATGTAAATACAATTTTAAAAATAATGGGATTTGAAGCGAATAAAATATAATTATTTGCATATAATATCTATGAAATTAATAATAATACACAATTTCATTAAAAATGTTACAAAAATAATTGACATTTTCTATAAAATGGGTATAATTAAATTAATTAGTACCTAGGAAACTTTCGAAGCCTTAGGTCGAGTGGGTTTCTGGCGTTTCGATGCTGGGGCTCTTTTTTATTTTGTAAAACAATTTTTAAATATGTATCAAAAATACTCCATAAAATATATTGACAATTTCTTAATTTCTATGTATATTAGTGTATAGAAAAGGACAAGAGGGTTATAAAGAATAATTAATTGAAAGACATGGGATAGGTTGTATATCTTATGTCTTTTTCTTCTAGGAGGAATCATTATAAAAGAAGCTAAAACAAATGAACAATTAATTAAACACTTAATAACCAAAGGTGTCAAAGTTATAAATAAGAAGAAAGCTCTTAAATTATTAGAGAGATATTCTTATTATGCCATTGTAAATACTTATAAAGATGTTTTTAAAGTAAAAGGGAAATATATTAATGGAGTTACTTTTGAAGAAATATATGCTTTATATGAGTTTGATAAAAATATTAAAGTAATATTTTTAAAATATACTTTAGAGATAGAATTAATTATTAAAGCTTTATTGGCCAATACGATATCAGAGAAGTATGGAGTAAAGAATTATTTAAAAACAAGTAATTTTGATTCTAAGGCAGATTTAGAAGAAATTCAAAAGTTAAGAAATAAAATTAATAAAGAAATTAAAAATAATTATGGTAAACACGAAGCAATTACCCATTATAAAGATAAATATGGATTTATTCCTCCTTTTGTTTTAGTAAAAGTATTAACTTTTGGGGAAATAAGTAAATATTATGGTTTATTAAAACAAAGTGATAGACAAAAGATAAGTAAGTATTTTAAGTTGTCGGATAAAGAGTTAAGACAAATGCTTTTGAATATTACTCTTGTGCGTAATTTATGCGCCCACAGTAATAGACTTTATACGTATAGAAGTAGATTCTTTGTGAATGTGGATAAGCCAAATAGAAATTATCGAGAGTATATAAAATCAACTGATTTATATATGATTACTAAGTGTATGGAAATATTATTAGATGCTAAAAGTTATAATAAATTATTAAAAGATTTTGAAAAAGAAATTAAGAAACTTAGTAAAAAATTAAAATGTATAGATATAAATAAAATTTTAAATATGATGGGATTTTAAGTAAATAATAATTATTTTTTTGCATATAATATTAATGAAATTAATAAAAATGTTCAATTTTATTAAAAAATGTTACAAAAATGATTGACATTTTCAATAAATTGGGTATAATTAAATTAATTGGTACTTAGGAAACTTTCGAAGCCTTAAGTCGTCGAATACTTGGCACTTCGGTGCTGGGTATTTTTTTTATAAAAAATTTTTAAATATGTATCAAAAATGCTTGACATATATTATAAAATGAGTATAATTTAAATTGACTGGTACCTAGGAAACTTTCGAAGCCTTAGGTCGAACGGGTTTCTGGCGTTTCGATGCTGGGGCTCTTTTTATTTTATAAAAAAAATTCATAAATGTTACAAAAGTAATTGACATTTTCTATAAATTGAGTATAATTTAAATTAATTGGTACTTAGGAAACTTTCGAAGCCTTAAGTCGCACGGACGCTTGGCACTTCGGTGCTGGGGTTCTTTTTTTATTTTATAAAAAAACTTTTAAAAATGTATCAATAATGCTTGACATTTTTTATAAATTAGATATAATTAAATTAATTAGTATCTAGAAAACTTTCGAAGCTCTAGGTCGACCGGGTTACCGGCACTTCGGTGCTGGGCTCTTTTTTTATCTATTTTACAATTTAATGTACTTTAAGATAGTTTAAATAAGTTATTTATGATATATTATTTATAGGTGGTAGTAATGGTTTTAGTAATAATTATTATACTTATATGTTTATTTTTAATATTTATAATGTTTAAATCATATAAAGAAAATGAATTTAATATGTTTGGTTATAATTTGGGTAAATATTTACTTAGACCTATTTTTAAGTTATATTACCCTTATAAAGTTATTAATAAATTAAAAGTACCAGAGAATGGTCCGGTTATCTTTTGTTGTAATCATATTCATTTTATGGACCAATTCTTAACGGTTATAGAATCTAAAAGACCTATTCATTATTTAGCGAAAAATGAATATTTTTTAAGTAAGAAAACTAAATGGTTTTTTGCAGGAACTGGTTGTATTCCTGTTAATCGGAGTATTCATGATGAAAATGCTAAGGATAAGGCCAGAGAAGTTTTAGATAAAGGGTTATGTTTAGGAATATTTCCTGAAGGAACTAGAAATAAAACGAAAAAAATATTATTACCTTTTAAATTTGGGGCCGTATCTTTAGCGAAAGAAAAGAATGCATATATAATTCCAATCGGAATTACAGGTCATTATAAGTTTAGAACAAAAGATTTAAAAGTGAACTATGGAAGTGCTTATAAAATAGAAAGTGATGACTTAGAAAAAGAAAATAAAACGTTAGAAGATAAAGTTTTAAGTTTAATAAAAGAGGCGAAGAAATGAATATTTATTTAAAAGATTTAGTAAGAGTATCGGAAGGTGTTTTAATTAAAGGAGATAATGATACTTTAATTAATTCTTTTTCGATTGATACAAGGACTTTAAAAAAGGGGGAAGTTTATTTAGGTATTAAGGGTAGTATAGTGGATGGTAATACTTTTTATAAAGAGGCTATTACAAATGGCGCCATTGGGTGTATCTTAGATAAAAATACTAATGTTGATAGGGAATTTTTAAAAGATAAAGATGTTTTTATCTTACTTGTGGATGATGTAATTTTATCTTTACAACAAATTGCTACTTATAAAAGAAGTAAGTTAAATATTCCAGTTGTGGCTATTACGGGTAGTGTGGGTAAAACGAGTACTAAAGATATGGTGGCAAGTGTATTAAGTACCAAATATAAAGTTTTAAAAACAGAAGGAAACTTAAATAATCATTTAGGACTTCCTTTAACAATTATGAAATACTTAGATGAAGATATCATGGTTTTAGAAATGGGAATGAATAACTTAGGAGAAATAAGTATTTTATCCAATATTGCGAACCCCACTTTAAGTGTTATTACGAATATTGGGACTTCCCATATTGGTAATTTAGGTTCAAGAGAAAATATTTTAAAAGCGAAATTAGAAATCCTAGAGGGTATGGATAAAAAAGTTTTAATTATTAATAATGATAATGATTTATTACATAACTTAAAAATTGATGGAAAAATTATTACTTATGGGATTAATAATAAAAGTGATTATAATGCCTATGATATTAAATATAATTTAGATAATTTAACTTATAAAATTAATTTATTAGAAAGTACCGAAGAAATTAAAATAAATGTGCCAACAGAAAGTTTTGTGTTAAATAGTTTATGTGCTTTAAGTATAGGAATGTATTATGATATAGAAGTAGATAAAATAAAAGAAGGATTAGAGACCTTTAAATTATCAAGTAATAGAATGGAAATAGAAAAAATTAAAAATATTACGATTATTAAAGATTATTATAATGCTAGTGTGGACTCTATTAATAGTACGCTTAGTTATTTAAGTAATTTAAAGGGGCGAAAGATAGCCGTATTAGGGGATATGTTAGAATTAGGGAATTACTCTAAAAGTTTACACGAAATGGTTGGTAAGAGTGTATATGAAAAAGGAATAGACATTTTAATTACGGTAGGTAGTGATGCTGAGTATATAGCTAGTGAGGCCTTAAAATTAGGCTTTAATAAAAATAATATTTTTACATATATTCATAATAGAGAAGCTTCTTTAAAACTATTATCAATATTAGAGAGTGGTGATATAGTTTTACTTAAGGCTTCTCATGGAATGAATTTTAAAGAGATTTATTCCTTAGTAAAGGATGGTTTAAAAAATATTTGAAAATAGCTATTTTCTTTGGCGGACAAAGTAATGAACATGATGTTTCGATTGCTTCAGGGACAAGTGTTATCTATAACATTGATAAGGAAAAGTATCAAGTGTATCCCATTTACATAAGTAAAGAGGGGAAATTTTATCTTTACGATAAAGACATTTATAAAATAAAGCCTTTAAAAGTAGGGTCTAAACTGAATAATTTAAAAGAAATAGAAAATATTTTAGAATACTTACAAGATATTGATGTATGTATTCCTATTTTACATGGGAAATATGGGGAAGATGGAAGTATTCAAGGGCTATTTAAATTATTAAATAAAAAGTATGTCGGTTGTGATATCTTATCATCTTCTATTTGTATGGATAAAGTAACTACCAAAATGCTTTTAGAGGGTATTGGTATTAAAGTGACTCCTTATTTATATATTAAGAAAAATGGTCATAAATATCTATATTTTGATTCTAACTTTAATAGTTACTTACTAAGTAAAAGTGAACTTTTAAAACTTGTTAAAGAAAAAATAGGCTATCCTTTATTTGTAAAAGCCTCAAGTTCTGGTTCATCTATTGGCACATTTAAAGTAGAGGATTCTTCTAGTTTAATATCTTCTATTACGGAAGCTAGTTTAATTGATGAAAAAATATTAATTGAAAAAAATATTGAAGGAAGAGAATTAGAAATAGGTATTCTAGGGAATGATGAAGTTATATGTAGTCCGGTGGGAGAAATAAAGGTAAGTGATACATATTATTCTTATAAAGCCAAATATAAGGATAAAAAATCGCAAACATACTTAGCTAGTTTAAATTTAAAAACTTTAAATGAAATAAAAGATATTGCTAAAAGAGCCTATATGGCTTGTAGTTGTAAAGGGTTATCTCGGGTAGATTTCTTTTTAGAAAGTAAGAGTAATGAACTAATTTTAAACGAAATAAATACCATGCCAGGATTTACCAGTATTAGTATGTATCCCGAGTTATTTATGATGTATGGTTATGATTATAAAACTTTAATTGATAAGTTAATAATGCTTGCTTTAAGTTAGATGATAATTATCATCTTTTTTTAATTATTTTTTTGCCTTTTATCTTGCGGTAAATATCTTCTTATGGTAATATTTTAGTAGAGTAAAAGTAGTAAGGATGAAGTAGTGATGAAGTTTATTAAAGGACTAGGTAAATTTTTTAGTTTTATTGGTATTTTTTTAGTTTTTTTATTAGTTACGATATATAGTGTTGGTCTTATTTTTTGTTATGGACCATCTGTTCACGCGCGCAATTTATTTGTAACAACTCTTTTGGAAACAGGCCAAATGAAGTTTATGGTTAAACTTTTTGCAAGCAACAAATTAGTGCAAGAAATTGTTAATGATAATAGTATGGCGGCGTTTACCGAAGAAGTAGATGAAGATTTAATCAATATGGAAAGTGAACTTGATAAAGATGGGATTGAGTTAGTGGAAATTGCGGGTTCAACTTATATGGCCAAGATGATTATTGTAAATGATCCCGCAAGAGTAAAACTCGCGACCATTTATGATGGTTCTTGGAAAGAATATGGCGTAACTTTAGATAAACTCGTTTCAAGTGCCGATGCCTTTGCGGGCATTAATGGCGGTTTATATTATTCCGATAGTAATAAAGGAGGAAAACCTTTAGGTTTAGTAGTTAAAGAGGGCGTAATTGAATACAATAACCCCAGTGGCATAAGAGGTCTTCATTTAGTTGGTTTTAATGAAGATAATTTACTTAAGATAATTGATTTAAGTGGTAAAAATGAAAGTGAAGTTGAAAATGTAATCAAGACAGAAAGAATAAGAGATGCGGTCGCTTTTCAAGAAGAAGCAAGTGATGCGAATAACCATTTTGTTAAATTAATTATTAATGGCGAGGAAAGAGAAGTTATTGGTTCTGGTTCCGGGGCTAATCCAAGAACGGCGATTGGTCAAAGAAGTGATGGAGCGGTCTTACTATTAGTTACGGATGGCCGGGGTGCTAATGGCCATCTTGGGGCTACAGCTTCGGATTTAATTGAGATAATGAGTGAATATGGAGCTGTAAATGCTGCCAATATTGATGGAGGATCATCTTCCTCAATGTATTATGATGGCAAATATGAAATGACATCCGTAACTTTCTATTATGCTAATTCATCATGGCGTCTTCCTACTGGTTTTGTAGTAGAAAAGAGGTAGTTTTGTGCGAAAATTAAGAAGAAAATGGCAAAGATTAAGTATGTATAAAAAATCTTTAATTTTATTTAGTTTATTACTTATCTCTTTTAGTTTTTTAATCCTTACTTATGTTTATAATAGTATGATTATTTATGAACGTAATTTAGTCGATAATTATATTAAATATGTGGCCGAGAAAGGAGTTCTTTCTAGCGAGGTTAAAAGTGATGCTTTTAAAATAAGTCCTTATGAAAAGGATAATGCTAGTATTAAAGATGGTTTAACTAAACTATTTAATACGGATTTAAAAATTAAGAAAAATGGGAAAGAAAGTACCGATAATATTTTTGCTTATAATTTATATAATGAAGATACTTTAATTGGCACCGTTAAATTAAAAAGCAAAGATACTTATAAAAGAATGGCTATTTTAACGATTAATGAATGGAATGTGGAAGATGCTACCTTTAATCTTGATAATGGAATTTATAATTATGAAATAACCGTACCTGCAAATTATACCGTTACCGTAAATGGTAAAACTTTAGGTAGTGATATCTTAACAAAAAGTGGGGATGTTCCAAATTTAGAAAGATTAACCGAGTATGTAGAAATTGAAAAAAGTAATACTTATACTTTAAATAATTTAGTTTATAAGCCCAAAATTGTTATTCAAGATGAAAAAAATGAGGAAGTGGAATACAAAATAGATGACAATAAAATAGTTATCGGGAAAAGTTTTAAAACCTATAAAACTTTAGAAGAGGCTAAACAATTTATCAAAGATGATTTTGATATATTAGCCCTTGCGGAAAATTATAGTTTATTCTTAACTGATGATTTAAAGGGTAGTTATCACGGATTTGATAAATTAATGCCTTATTTAATTAAAGATTCTTATATGTATAATATGGCTTATACTTGGGCTCATGGAGTAGATATTACCTTTGTTAGTGCTCATTATTTAAAAAATCCCATCTTTACTAATGAAGAAGTAAAGAATATAATAGTTTATAATGATGTTTCTTTTAGTGCGGAAGTTTATTTAGAAAAGAATATGATGGTAAGTGGTAAACTAAGACAAGATATTATGCATGATAGACTTTATTTTGTTTACTATGATGGGGGTTATAAACTAGTGAATATGGAAGCAGTTAAGTAAGAGGTGAATTAGTTTGAAAAATATTTTTATCGTCGTTCCTACTTTAGATCCTGATGAAGCTATTATGCAAAAATTCCTTAAAGAATTACATAAGAAGTTTAACCATATTTTAGTAGTTAATGATGGAAGTAAAAAAGTGCATGATGCTTTCTTTAAAAAGTTAGAAAATGATGGCATTGTGGTTTTAAAACATTATAAAAATTTAGGTAAAGGAAGAGCTTTAAAAAATGCTTTTAATTATCTTTTAAATACATATAAAGATATAGAGGGTGTTGTTACTTGTGATTCCGATGGCCAACATAGTGTGAAAGATATTGAAAGTATTGCGGAGGTTACTCTTAAAAATCCGGATAGTCTTATTCTAGGAGTAAGGAATTTTGCGAAAGAAAACGTGCCTAAAAAGAGTAAATTTGGCAATGTAATTACGAGAAATATTTTTAAAATTTTTATTGGATTATCTATAAGTGATACTCAAACAGGTTTAAGAGGTTTAAGTAAAAAGTTAATGGAAGATTTTATGGATGTTTCTGGAGAACGTTATGAATATGAAACAAATATGTTAATTTTAACCAAAGATAAAAATATTCCAATTAAAGAAGTCGAAATTGAAACTATTTATTTAAATAGTAATGCTAATAGTCATTTTAATCCTTTAATGGACTCCATTATGATTTATCGGTTATTTGTGAAATATTTTTTAGCGGCTTTTTCTTCCTTCTTATTAGATATCGTTTTATTTGGAAGTATTCTAGGTATTTTAAAAATTAATTCCCGGATTTTAGCGGCCACTATTTTAGCTAGAGTAGTATCTTCTATTTATAATTATTTAATTAATTCGAATTTAATATTTAAAAATATGAATATAATGACTTTAGTTAAATATTATTTACTAGTCATTATTCAAATGTTTATCAGTGGTTGTTTTGTTACCTATTTATTTAATTTATTACATCTAAATGTTATTTTAATTAAAGTAATAGTGGATTTCTTCCTTATGATTATTAATTTAATTATTCAAAGAGAATATGTTTTTAAGGATGGTTCTAAATGAAAAAGAAAATAAGTGTTAGTATTTTATTAATTATGTTTATTATTTTATCCATTTTGGTATATTTAGATAAATTACAAGTTATAGATACTTTTATTTTTAATATGGTTTTTAAAATGCGGTGTGATGTTATGACAAACATATTTAAAACTATTACCTTTTTTGGGAGCACTCTTTTTATGGTTATGGCTTGTCTTATCTTGGTCGTTTATTTTTTAATAAGAAAACAAAAAGATAAATCTATTCTAGTTGGTAGTACTTTAGTAGTATCCACTATTATTAATAATGTTATCAAAGTAATTATTAAAAGAGGAAGACCAGAAGTAGTAGCTTTAGCAGTCGAAAAAAGTTTTTCTTACCCAAGTGGTCATATGATGGCCTCCGTAACTTTTTATGGAATCCTATTTTATTTAGTTTTAAAAAGTGATTTAAAAAAAGGGATAAAAATTCCTTTAGAAATTCTTTTATTTATTTTACCTATCCTGATTGGTTTAAGTAGAATTTACTTAGGTGTTCACTATCCAAGTGATGTAGTGGGAGCCCTTCTTATGTCAACAAGTATAGTATTAGTTACGACAATTATTATTGATAAAAAGGGGAATATATAGTAAAATAAATAAAGAATTGGTGATTATATGAGAAAATTAAAAATTATCTTAATAGCAAGTTTAATTTTACTTTTAACTTGTGGTTGTGATATAAAAAATAAAGTATTAGAAAATGCCACAATCTATACAACTGTCTATCCGGTTAAATACATTGTGAGTTATTTATATGGGGAAGATAGTACCATTGAAAGTATTTATCCAAATGGAGTCGATCTAGAAGATTATACTTTAACTGAAAAACAAATTGATACTTATTCTAAAGGGGATTTATTTGTTTATGTCGGTTTAGGTAGTGAAAAGGAAATTGCGAAATCATTTATAAATAAAAATAATGATTTACTAATTATTGATGCTACTTATGGTTTATCCGTATCCGAAAATATCTTGGAACTTTGGCTTGCTCCGAATAACTTTTTAATGCTTTGTAAAAACATTAAAAATTCTTTAAATGAATATTTAGATAATAGTTTAAAAGTAGATGCCGTTAATAAATTATATGATGAGTTATATGCTTCTGTTTCTTGGGTGGATGCCGAACTTAGAAATATCGCAAGAGAAGCTAAAGAAAACAATAACAATACTTTAGTGGTTACGAATAGAACTTTTAAATATTTAGAAAATTATGGTTTTGAAGTAATTGTTTTAGAAGATTTAGAAGAATTAAATGCCGAGAAAACTTTAACTGATTTAAAAAATAATTTTAAAAATGGGAAATATAATGCAATCTTAAAATTAAGTAGTGAAGAGGGAAGCAAACTTGAAAAAGAATTAGTAGATAGATATGGTGCCCAAGAGATTAATATTAACGATATGATTACTAATAGTACAACTTCGGATTATATTGAAATTCAATATGAAAATATAGCCACATTAAGAAATTTATTAATAGATTAGTATAAATTTGCAAATTTTAGGTCATACTTATATTGTTTATAATTGACTTAAGGGGAGTACTTGTGTTAAACTATAGAAGTATTCTTGGTATGGAGTAGTACTCAAGAGGCTGAAGAGGCGCCCCTGCTAAGGGTGTAGGATGGGTAACTGTCGCGAGAGTTCAAATCTCTCCTGCTCCGCCATATTGTAATTTAACCCCAGTATTTATGGGGTTTTATTATGTAATATATTTTTCAAACACACTACGAAACACACTTTTTATTCAATATTGCATATTGTTATATTGTTTAAAATATGATATCATATCTAATATAAAAGGTTAGAGGTATGTATGAAGAAAATAAAGAATAATATTAAATGCCCATATATTAATTTAAAAGATAAAGTTAAATCTAATGGTAAATTAGAACAAGGATTAAAAGAAAGTATAATTATTGAAAAAGAATATAAGGAAGGTAAAAGAACAGGTTATAATAATGTTAATGAAATGATAAAATCTATTTTGAATTAATAACAATTTGGTATATGAGGATAGAAAAGCATCGGCTATCGCGGATTTAAAAGTCTTAAGTGTAGGTTACTTTAAAAAAGTTTCCGATGAGATGTTGGAAGTGATGTCCAGCCATATACTTGGTCCACTACTAATAGTGGACTTTGTTTTATGTTGCAGATAATAAAAGAGAACCATAATATATTTCTCCATAATCTAAGATAGACTTATATGTCTCTCAAATACTTTCTTCATAATATAAATTAAATGGATATCATTACGATATCCATTGGGTGTCCGCAAGGGACTAAGTACAGTTTATTTCTAAACTGAGGAGCTCGTATAGAGCCAAATATATATTACATTATATTTATATCATACTTTATACATTGTGTCAATTATAAATAAAAACAGTTATCAATAAATGATAACCGTTATAAATGTCCTACTTAAAGGACCCATGTCTGACAACGAACCCAAAGGCCCTTGTCTTCTAATAGCATTGTATCATATCACACACATTGAGTCAATAAAAAATGAATATCGTTAAAGATATTCATTTGGTGTCCGCAAGGGACAAAATCTGATTTATTTCTAAATCGATATGGGGCTCGTAAAGAGCCAAATATGTAATTAAATTACATTATATTTATATCATATTTTATATAAGATGTCAAACATTATTTTTGATATGTGAACATTTTTATTAAATTGTCATCAATTTTATTTAAAACAGATTTATCACAAATACATTTATTTTGGTTTAATGGTATTCTGTTTTTACTTATTGTTTTTATTTGCGATAGATTTGCATAAGAGTCTAATTTGCAATTTGATGGAGTAGGATATACATTGTTTAATAATTTACCTAATAGTAATCTATTTTTTCCTTTTTTTGAAGTGAGAGGAATTACTGTAATGCAATCTGAGTAAATACTATCATTTTTTGTAATAACAATTGCATAGTGTATAAAACTTAATTCTGCTCCAATGTTTATTCCAAAATCAACTTTAATTAGTTGTCCTCTCATATATTTTTTATAAGTTGCTTTATTTGATTTAGTTTCTTTTAAAAATATATTACTTTCTTTTTCTAACCAATTATCTAAGGTATTAAATTTTTCAATACCACTTTTATTTACTTTTTTAAAATTTTCACAAGCCAAATCAATCTTACTTGTTTCAGTACTAATATTCATTTTTCCTTCTTTCTTTCTATTTTTGTGGAGGCTTGTGTACTTTTTAGTACAAATTGATTATAACATACAAACATATATATGTGCAAGCATAATTTCGTATTTTTTTAAAAATTTATTTTATTTTAAAAAAACACTTTAAAAGTATTGAAATGAAATTAATATCTTATTATAATGAAATTGTTATGTATTATAGGATATATGCATTAGGTAGAATAAGTGGATGGGATAAAATAGGTCAAGCATATAGTGATGAGGGTTTGGGTAAAATAATTGACATAGTAAATCCTAATCAATATTGTACAGTATTAGTTGTTAAGCACGATGATGTACTTAATGCTGATATACCTGGTCCAGTCATTCAATTAGAAAAACCTATACAAAGGAAAAGAAAAAAGAGACAATATTAGTTTCTTTTTTCTTTTTCTAATCTCTTTTATATTCGAAAATATCCGTGATATCACATTCTAAATAATCACACATCCTAGCAAGGACAGTTATGTCTATTCTTGCTAAGTCCCCAGTCATAAGTTTTTTAATTACTTTAAAATCTGTATTAGTATCACGCATTAATTTATTTATACTAATATTTTTCTTTTTAAGTATGTCTTCTAGTTTAAAATAATATTTTCCATTTTCAATTTTAATATAATTAACATTATTCATTGTCTAACCCCATATAATTTATTTTAGCATTATAAAATCTTAATAAAAATTGGTGGTTTACCCATTGGATAATCAGCCAATATTTTAAAAATATTTATTATGTTAAGATTATTTTGAGAATAGAAAAAATTTTTTATATGTTTTTTAAATTAGGTATTTTAAACATAAGAGGTGGGATATGATAAAAGAAAGATTAGATAATACAACTTTAAAGAAAATATTTTTTGGAATAATTATATTAATTATTGCTACCTTAATAAGTATTGCTATCAAAGATACTCATGCTTATTATAATAGTGAAATTGGTCCAATTCCCATATTCACTGGTAAAGTAGGAAACTTTGCTGGAGAAGGAGAAAGTGTAAAAACAGGACCACTTACAGATAAAGATACAGATGTAAATATAATTTTTTATACTCAAATGCCTGATAATCCCGATAAATATAAAGAAAGTAAATATGTACCAGCAAGTGGGTACGAATTAAATCATGAAAAATCAAATTGTTATCCAGCAACAGGAGGAGAGGCAACTTATCAAGGTAATCAAGATAGTAGTTATTACACTATACAAGAAGATGGAACTGTTCATATTGAATATGATGA